>CAZZYB010000108.1:0-3503 GCA_964658125.1 uncultured Acetobacteraceae bacterium
GTAGATGGATTGGGAGTCGGGCGTGAACGTGAGGCTGCTCTTGAAGCCTGGGGTGGTGGTGAGCTGGCGGGGGGTGGCGGGCTCGCGGCTGTTCTCGTCCAGCGAGTAGGTGTAGATGTTCTGCTGGCCGGCAGCTTCGGCGAGGAAGGCGAGGGTCTTGCCATCGGGCGAGATGACGGGGAAGCGGACGCCGAGGTCTGCGAGGGGAAGAAGCGTGAGACGCTCCCGGATGCCTTCGAAGACGATCTTTGTTGGTTCGATCTTCTTGGGTTCAGTGGAAGCCCGGGTCTTAGAATCCGGAGCGGGGGCACCGGGTTTTGTGGGGGTGAGGGCGTCCTGGGTTGTGGTTGTTTCGGGCTTGGGTTCGGTGGGTGTCGTGTTTTCTTCGGGGCGCGTGCGGGTGGGAGGAGCTTCCGGTGCGCCGGGGGTGACTTGTTTGCGGAAGAGTTCGTTGAACTGATCTTCGCGGAAACTGGGGACGTGCGGGACGAGGTCTACGCGGGCGAGGAGTGGAGTTTCGGCGCGCTGTGCGGTGTCGAAGAGAATGTATTTGCCGTCAGGCGACCAGGCGATGTGCGAAGCGTTTTCGCCGTTGGCGAGGAAGGTGATGGGGCGCGACTCGCCGCCAGCGGCGGGGACTACGGCGAGGTTGGAGAAGCCGTTGGTTCCGGTGGGGAGGTACACGAGCCACTTCGAGTCCGGCGACCACGCGATGGCGGAGCCGCCGAAGAAGTCGATTTCGCCGGTGGTGACGAGGCGGTCTTTGCCGTCCGCGGTGGTGAGGATGCGGAGCTCGCGGCGGTTGCGGAGGAAGGCGATGGATTTGCCGTCGGGCGACCAGACGGGGGAGCCGTCGATGTCGATGCCGTGCGTGAGGGCGCGCTCGGCGTTGGTGTTGAAGTCGTAGAGATAGAGGCTGGAGCCGCCGTCGCGCTCGGAGAGGTAGACGAGCTGGTTGGAGTCGGGCGACCATTGCGGGTTGGATTCGGCGGACTCGGTGCGGGTGAGGCGGCGGGGTTCGCCACCGTCCTTGGCGGAGGCGGCGAAGATGTCGCCGTGGGCCGCGACGGCGATCTTTTTGCCGTCGGGGGAGAGAGCGAGGCCGGTCCAGGAGGCGAGCATGGTGTGCGTGATCCCGGCGGCGGAGGGAACGCCGTGAAGAGTGATCTTTACTTCTTCGGATTTGCCGGAACGTGTGTCGAGCTTCCAGATGGCGAAGTGGCGCTCGAAGAGGATGGTGTGGCCGTCGTAGGAGATGCTGGGCCAGAGGCAGCGGCCGGCGGTGAAGTGGGTTAGGGGTTTGGCTTCACCGGTGGTGGCGTCGGCTTGCCAGATGTTTTCGTGGCCGGATTTGTCGCTCATGAAGAAGACGGTGTGGCCGTCGGCGGACCACATGGGCCAGGCGTGCTTGGCGTTGGCGGGGATGAGGAGCTTGTAGCCGGGAGCGGAGAGGGGTTTTAGCCAGAGTTCGGTTTCGTCGATGTGGGCGTGGCCGTTGCGCCACCACTGGCCGCTGGAGATGCCTTTGGCGGCGAGGAGAATTTGTTTGCCGTCGGGTGAGGGGGCGGATTCGAACTCGTTCATGTAGCGCTCGCGGGAGACTTCGAGCGGAGTTCCGCCTGTCGCTCGGACGCGGAGGATGTCGCCTTCGCCGGCTACGTCGGTCGCGGCGGAGGTGAAGTAGAGCCACTGGCCGTCGCGGGACCAGGCGTCGAGGTTGGAGGCGGAATCGGAGAAGGTGATGCGCTGAAGGGTGCCGGTGGCGAAGGTGAGGATGTAGATGTCGCCCGCGCCGGTGCGCGTGGAGACGAAGGCGAGGCGGGTGCCGTCGGGGGAGTAGAGCGGGCGCGATTCGTCGGCGGGATCGGAGATGAGGAGGTGCGCGTCGCCGCCGGTGGCGGGGGCGGTCCAGATATCGCCGCCTGAGGCGAAGGCGATTTCCTTGCCGTCAGGCGAGAGGGCCGGTTGGGCGAAGGACGGGACCGAGATCGGATGGGTTTGGGCGGCGAGCGACAAGGACAGGGCCGCCATGATGGCAGCGATGAGCGGAGAGCGCATGAATACCTCGGCTGTGATGCTGGAGTTCTTTGTAGAGACGAGTGTATCGGGTGGCGGGACTCAGGGCGTCAGTGGGTGGCGATTAGCGAGACTTCGCCGAGGAGGCCGGAGGGGGGGGGAGTTTTGGGTCCTGGAAAGAAGCCGGGGCCGACGGGGGTGAGAATTTGCTTTCCGGGTGGGAGGAGGCCGTCGCCGATGATGCGGTTGGTCCACTGGTTGGTGACTTTGATTTCGAGGCGATTGGGGCCGGGCTTGAGGGCGGCGGTGATGTCGACGCGATAAGGCGGGGCCCAGACGGTGCCTGCGGGTTTGCCGTTGACCGTTACTTCGGCGATGTCGCGGACGTCGGTGAGGTCGAGGTAGATGTGCTGGTTTTTGCGGAGGTAGGAAGCTGGCGCCTGGATGGTATTGATGTAGGTGGCGGTGCCGGAGAAGTACTTGATGCCTGGGTCGGGGTTGTCGGTCCAGGATGTGAGTTTGTCGAGGTGCGTGGATGCCGGTGCGCCGAGGTTGGGTGGGAAGGTGACGGACCAAGGGCCGGTGAGTGTGGTGAGCTTGGTTTCGATGATGGCGGGGTGAGGCTTGGAGGGAGAGGAGTTGCGAAAGATGACGAAGATGGATTCTCGGGGCGCGAGGTGGAGCGGGATGATGGTGTGGGTGGCGGTAGCGGTGTAGGTTGCGGGTTCGGAGGTGCCGTCCATGGGACGCCAGAGTTCGGGTTGTTTTGCGGTGGTGCGGAAGCGGGTGTTGAGTGTGGCGGGGGCGTCCGATTGGTTGGCGATGAAGTAGATGTCGGCGTCGGCGGTGCGGCGGTGAACCCATGCTGGGAGTTCTGGGGTGAGGGTTTGGGCGGTGAAGTCGGGCGTGGCTTTGAGGCGGAAGAGGACGTCGTCGAGTTGAAGGCCGGTGTAGACGATGCCTTTGCCGAAGGCGTGTTGCGTTGAGGTGATGCCGTCCGTGTCGGCCCAGAGATCTGTGGTGAGGGTTTGCAGGTCGGTGCCGGGCGTGAGGGTGGGGGAGTGTGTAGGGCGGGCGCCGACTATGGTGGCACCGGCGGCGACGAGGTCGTGGAGTTTTTGGAGGACGGGAGGCGTCATCTCCGTGGTGGGAGGGAGGACGAGGAGGCGGTAGGTTGCGCCGCTGGTGAGGGTGATCTGGCCGTCGGGGGTGACGGTGGTTTGGTGGAGAAGGATGTCGGTGTTGAGGTAGTCGTAGTCGTAGCCTGCCGGTGGTGCGGGTTGGAGGCCAGCGCCCCAGAAGGGCATCGTCGATGGAGCGCCTTCGGGAAGGAGGTAGGCGATGTCAGTTACGGGTTTGCCCTGCTGGAGCATGTAGGAGACTCGGGCGGTGTAGGTCATGTAGGGCTTGGCGAGTTCGGCCCACGTGATGTTGCGGTTGAGGTGGGTGCCGACCATGGTGTTGCCGGGTTTGGTGTCGAGGGGTTG
>CAZZYB010000108.1:3513-9967 GCA_964658125.1 uncultured Acetobacteraceae bacterium
TGGAAGACGAGGCGGTTGACGCCTTGCGCGAACCAGTAGTCGGCTACTTTCTTGAGGGTGTAGGGGGACTCATAGCCTCCGCCGGTGAAGGCTTCGGCGGCGACGATGGGCTTGCCGTAGATGTGGGCGGCGGAGGCAGCGCCGCGGACGTCGACGAAGTACATCGACTCGGGGTGCAGGGCGTGGACCCAGAACTCGGCCATGGGGATGTCGACTTTGGACTTGTTGAGGAGAGTGTCTTCGGGGATTTCGAGAGCTACGCCGGAGGCTTCGGAGTAGGCTTTCATGCCGATGCGGTGGAGCTCGGTGTCCATAGTGGCGTAGAAGTTGTCGGCGAACATGTCAGCGAGGGTGCGGCGGAAGTCCCAGAGGAAACGGTCGCTGGTTTCGGCGCTTTCTACGACGCGGCCCGCGAGGATGGGGAGGTAGGGCGTGGGGTCGTAGCCGCGGCGGGTTGTGAACTCGGCGACCATGTTGGGGGTCCAGTTCTGCATGCCGGCTTCCCAGCTGTCCATGGTCATGTATTGAAGAGTCGAGCCGGATAGGTCGCCAAGCGCTTGCTGGATCGGGTTCATGTAGCCGCGGAAGTAGGACTGCACGGCGGCGGCGTCGAGCTTATCGACTTCGTAGCCGAGACCTGCCGGAGTGGCCGGGCGGTTCTTGGCACCGGTGAGGGAGTAGCCGAGGCGGAGGATGGTCCAGTTGCCGGGTGGGACGTCCCAGTGGAGTGTGCCGTCGGCGTCGAGCTTGGTGGTGAGCTGGATCATTTTGGTGCGGTCGATTTCGGCGGACGGCGGCGCGGCGGGGGTGGGGACTACGTCGTAGACGTCCATGAGGCTGCCGAACGCGCCCTTGTCTTCCCAGCGATCGACGCGGGCGGAGGAGTAGAGGATGGCCTCGGTGACGGTGTACTCGGGGGCGGGGATGGCGGGGCCGCCGTGGATGACGGCGGCGGGTATGAGGCCCGCTCCGGTGAACTCGATGCGGAAGAACTTGGCTGTGCTGGCGGGGAAGGCGAAGGTGCGAATCGCCGCTCCGTGATAGCCCTGCGGGCCGGGCATGGAGGCGAGCGTGCGGAAGGTGACGCCGTCGTCGCTGGCAAGGATGCGGCCTACGGGGATGCGGTTGTGGCTGCCTAGCGAGAGGGCGCGGGCGGTGTAGGGGTGTTCGAATTCGAACTGGAGCCAGGCCGGGCCGGTGGTGGGGGATTTGATGGTGATGCGGGTATTGAGGCTCTCGTCGAGGAGTGCGGCGCCGTCGATGGGGCCGGCGTTGGTGGTGATTTTTGGGTGGAGTGAGGCGACTGGAATTTCGTCAGCCGGCGTGGGGTAGGCGAGTAGGACGGAGTCGGCGTAGAAGTGCGGGGCGGTGGGGGAGGCTCCGGCGCTGGAGTCGCGGAAGGGGCCTTCGTTGGAGGGCGGCTGCGGGAGTTTGGCGTTGAATTTTTGCGGGCCGTGGACGGTGGTTTCGCTCCAGACGAGCTTCTTCATCGCTTGCTGAGGCCTGACCCAGGGACCGCCGGCTTCGCTCCAGCCAGGGGAACTGAAGATGGACATTTCGAGGCCAAGGCGCTTGGCCTCTTCAGCGGAGTGGCGGACAGCGTGGTACCACTCGGGCGTGCCGAAGTTGATCTTCTTGTCGACGGTTTGGCCGGAGCCGGACGCTACATCGACGAGTTGAAAGCCGCCGATGCCTGCACGGTGCATCCAGTCGAGGTCTTTGGTGATGCCGTCTTCAGTGACGTTGCCGTTGGTCCAGTGCCACCAGGTGCGGGGCTTGGCGGAGTCGGGTGGATTGATGAAGCCTTGCTTGAGCGTGTCCTGTTGAGCGAAAGCGAGCGTGGAGGTGAGGAGTAGGAGCGGGATGAATGGGCGCATGCTGGCTCCTACTGCTCGGGGTGGAAGTGCTGCTTCAGGAACTGGATGTAGATGTCCCAGTCGGTGGGGACCATGCCGTGGCCGCCTTCGTGCATGTAGTAGGCGAGGTCGTGGAAGATGGGTGTTTTGGCGGCTGGCCAGACGTCGGTGTCGAGGGGATCTTTGCCGAGTAGCTTGTAGACGGGGCCCGCGGCTACTTCGGCGAGGAATTCGCCTTTGGGGTCGGACCAGTTGTCAGTCGAGCCCGTTTGCAGGAGTAGGGGGCGGGGCGCGATAAGGGCGATGAGGAGGTGGGCGTCCATCGGCGCTTTGTCGGGGAAGCCGGCATACTTCGCGTAGTTGGGCGCGAACTGATAGGAGTATCGGGTGGGATCGGTGAGGTGGGCGATAGTTTCGCCGTAGTCGCGGGCGCTGAGAGCGGCTCCGCCTTCTCCGGAGCAACTGGCGATGACGGCGGCGAAGCGCTGGTCGTGCGCGCCCGCCCACATCACGGTCTTGCCGAGACGCGAGACGCCGTGGATCGCGACACGTTTAGCGTCGATGCTGGGGTCGGTTTCGAAGTAGTCCTGTACGCGGCTCATACCCCAGGCCCAGGCGGCGATGGAGCCCCAGTCGTCGGGCGCGCGGTCGGTCTGGTCGGGCTTCAGGTAGTGCGCGCGGATGCCGTTGGAGAAGCCGGTGAGGTAGTCGGGGTCGAGGTCGCCGTAGTAGAAGGTGGCTACGCCGATGCCGGCGTCGAGGAAAGGCTCGATGTTGAGGCGGCCGATGCCGCGGCCTTTGGGTGGGTCGACTTTCGTGTTGGTCTTGGGGTCCCAGATTTGGATGGGATTGATGCCGGGGTCATCGACGGCGTTCTGGATGGCTCCGAAGTTGATGCTGAAGAAGATGGGCACGGGCTTCTTTGCGGCGGCAGGGAGGTAGACGAGCAGATGGAGCTTTGGCCACGTGGGGTCGGCGGAGAGGCTGATGGTGATCTGCTTGCGGAGGGCTTTGCCGCTGAGCGCGGGGGTGCCCTTGTCGGTGATGTCGAAGGATTCGGCGGCGGGGCGACCGGGGGCTCGGCCGTACTGCTGGGTTTCGAAGAGGTCGACTAGCTCGGGGCGGCGTTTCGCGAACCATGTTTTGGCGTCGCGGACGGGCTTGCCGTTGTTGAGCTTTAGCGGGTCCGCGAGGGTGTACGTGCCGGTCCTGGCTTCGTCGTAGTTGACGGGGATTCCGGCGACAACATCGGGCGAAGGTTTGGGGGTGGGTGGCGCAGTTTGCGCGGAGGCAGAAGCGAGCGACAAGGAGAGCAGGCCGATGCACACTGTTAGGTTTCCGGACATAGTCGTACTCCGATGTAATAAAGGTCTGGGGATGATTTCAGTATTGGAATAATTCCCAGACACCGTAGATTTGCGGTGTAAAGCTTGTCAAGCATCGGTCAACGCGCTGCTGGGGATGCTCGTCGGAATCTTTATCGAATTAGGAATGATTTTCCTATTGACATCGTTGCAATGAGAAACGTAGGGTTCTACTCCGAGTGCCAGACACAATTGCTTTTGTTCCGGAGGAGCCAATGACTTCATTTAATTCACCTGCGCCCAATGAGCGCCATCGCTGTAATCCGTTCGTTATTTTCAACCGCTTTGTATTATTCCTCGCTGTAGTGGGAGTGCTGTTCGCGAGCACCGCAACGTTGCAGGCCCAGACGGGCGGTGAAGCGGGCATCAGCGGAACGGTGACAGATCCCACCGGTGCGGCGGTGCCGAAAGCCACCGTAACCGCAACGAATGATGCGACCAATGTCTCGACGGTTCGCGAATCGTCAGGAAGCGGTTTGTTTACGATTTCTCCGGTCCTGCCGGGAACCTACACGGTGACCGTCAAGGCGCCGGGCTTCAAGACGTTCATCCAGAAGAACCTCGTGGCGGACGCCCTCAAGATGACCGGGCTGGACGTCGCGCTGGCGGTTGGCGATTCCACGTCCGAAGTCGAAGTGACTTCGGCTCCGCCTACGCTCGACACCAACAGCGCCGTGATCGGCCTGACTATCGAGAACGACACCTACTCCAATCTTCCTCTCGTGACGAACGGCGCCATGCGTGACCCGACCGCCTTTGCGACGCTTGCCCCGGGAGCACAGGGCGGCGCGCGCCTCCCCATCATCGGCGGCATTGGGAACTATCTTGGCCAGCTCTACCTGGATGGTCTTCCGGCTGAAACCATCAATCAGCAGGCTGACAATCGCGTGGTCGCTCAAGCCGTAAGCATTGAAGCGGTCGACCAGTTTCAGGAAGTCACCAGCTCGCCACCGGTTGAATACTCCGGGGCTGGTGCGACGAACGTCACCATGAAGTCCGGCGGTCTCAAATTTCACGGACAGGTCTCGGACTACATCCGAAATACTGCGTTCGATCTGAACGGGTTTGCGAACAAGGCGACGCTCGTCCCCAATGCCACGGGACAGAAGGTGTTTGCGCCGAAACCTGTCGACCACCAGAACGAACTTTCCGCCTCGATCGGCGGTCATATCCCGTACACGAAGCGCGTGTTTTTCTTTGTCGCGTACGACAAGTTCCACAATCGCAGCGCGACGAATCCGGCACAGTTCACGATACCTACGGCACAGATGCGCACTGGAGACTTTACGCAGCTGAACTGTCTCCGTATCCTGACTCCAACCGGAGCAGCCGACACAGCAGCGCAGGCTACCTGCATCGCAAACGGGGGCGTGAGCGGCACGCTGGCCACGGTACCCAACGGCAGCACGCCCTACGCCAATCCTGCGTTCCTGTTTGATCCCACGACGAACGCCTGCAGCGGGACAACCTGCACTCGGCAACCGTTCCAGGCCGTCAAGAATGGGGTCGTCACCAACAACATCATTCCGGCTAACTACATCTCGCCCTTCGCACAGAAGGCCCAGTCGTTCCTTCCGGACGTGACGGCCACGAACACCCTGACGAACAACTACACGGCAAGCCTTCCGGGCGGTTTCGACAACCATGCCATAGATTGGCGCGTGGACTTCGACATCAATGCCAAGCAGCGCATCTCCACAGTCGGTGCGATGGGTGCTGTCAACTACTTGAATAACTTCGGTAGCCCCTATCTGCCGCAGCCGTACACGGGCGGCGACCTTGCTGCTATTTTCCCCAAGGTGTACGACGTCGAACACACGTACACTCTCTCCAATTCGATGGTGAACCAATTCAAGTTTGGGTATGTGCGCTTCTTCATGGACATTCAGAACTCCACGGATGGAGTCGCGGCCTATTCGCCATCTACTCTCGGTCTGACCAACCTTCCGGCCGGACAAGCGGGTCGGGAGTTCCCCGGAATGTCGTTTGCAACGACCAACTACTTCGGCACAGCCCAGCAGACGTGGACTGGAAACGGGGCTGCGGTATCCACCCAGATCACCACGCCGAATAACTTTACCCTGGTCGATAATTTCCAGTACACCAAGGGCGCTCATAACATCACAGCCGGAATCCAGATCCAGTGGCAGCAGATTAATAATGCTAACCCTGCCACAATTTCCGGCTTCCTGTCGCTGCCGTATTCCGCGAACTCGACAGCTAACTACGTGGGTACAACGATCAACACAGGCACGGCAACTACAACGAATTCGGCTGGAGTGGTCTCACTGGGCACGCCGAGCGGCTACTCATATGCCAGCTTCCTGCTGGGGGCTGTGGGCAATTCGTCGCTCTCGATCCAGCCTCTGGCTGAGACCGGTGGGCGTTATATGCCGCTTGCACCTTATATTGCTGACAACTGGAAGATCAGCTCGAAATTCACACTCGACGCGGGTCTGCGTTGGGACTACCTTCCGCCGTTCCACGAAGTTCTCGATCGCTGGAGCTTCCTGAATCCGACGCTAACCAATGCGGCAACCGGCACTCCGGGCGCTCTACAGTTCGCCGGCAATTATGGCGGAGCGGGTGTCAGTTGTAACTGCCGCACGCCGGTGCAGACCTACTGGAAGAACTTTGGGCCGCGCGTTGGCATCACGTTCTCGCCTAATCCTACGACTGTGTTCCGTGCCGGTATCGGTCACGTGTTCTCGCAGGGCGGCGGTGTCGGCGGACGTGCAGGTGCGGCCAACGGCACAGGCGGTCTGGGCTTCAATACAACTGCCAACAGCCCGGCGGAAGTCACATCCGGTGTCAATGCCGGACCATCTTATTACCTCAACAACAGCGCGGCATTTCAGGCTGCTGGCAGAGCCAATACCGGTCTCTTTAACGGCAACGCTTATCCGTCTGCACCGGTTCCGGGAGCTGCTTCGCAGCTCCTAAACACGGGCAATTACCTCAACAGTGCAGGAGCCTTTGTCACAGCGGGCGCCGCGCCTGGATACGCGGACCCATACTTCTCGGGACGCGCTCCGGACTTCACCTTCTACAACTTCGGCGTACAGCAGGCGATGACGCGGAACCTTACACTCTCCATCAACTATGTTGGCAACCAGAGTCATCATCTGTACAACTCGACGGCCGGCGGAGGTAACATCCGCGGGTACTGGGCTAACCAACTCAATCCGATCTATCTCGCCGGTCTGGCAGGTGTGACTAACTCGGCTGGAACGT
>CAZZYB010000109.1:0-2206 GCA_964658125.1 uncultured Acetobacteraceae bacterium
AAAGGGCCAGCTCACCGGAAAGGTGGCTGACACCACCGGTGCCGCCATCCCCGACGCCGTGATCATCATCACCAACGACTCCACCGGCATCAGCATCACCACCAAGAGCACCAGCGCAGGGGACTACGACGTTCCCGCCCTCGACCCCGGCATCTACACCGTGAGCGTCACCGTGGGCGGATTCCAGAAGCTCACCCAGAAGAACGTTCACATCAACGCACTCGAGTCTCAGACCTTCAATCCAGCCCTCACCGTCGGTTCCGAGACCCAGACCATCACGGTCAACGATCAGCCGCCGCAGCTCGAAACCACCAACGCCACCCTCGGCGCCACCATGGAGCAGGAGATGTACGCCGCCCTTCCGCTGCAGATGAACGCTGGCGGTCAATCCTCCCAGCGGCGCGCCACGGACTTCGCTTTCCTGATGCCCGGCGTCCAGGCCAACAACACCACTGGCAACGCCACCACCAACGCCGGCATCGTCAACGGCTCCGGTTCACGCGGTGCCGTCAGCGGTATCTACTTCGACGGCGTCATCTTCACTCGCGCCGGTGGCCAGGGCGATCCTCGCTTCGTTTGGACTGCCGTCGCCGTAGACGCGGTCGAACAGTTCCAGGTCCAGACCAATGGCTACTCCGCCATCTACGAAGGTCAGGGCGTACAGAACTACAGCATCAAGCAGGGCGGCAAAAGCTTCCACGGCAACGTCTATGAATTCTTCCGCAACACCGCACTCGACACCTGGGGCTTCCTCGGACCCACGTCCGTAAACCCTTTCACCGGCCAGCTTCGCAAGCCCGTCGAGCACCAGAACGAGTACGGCATCGTCCTTTCAGGACCGCTCGTTCCATTCGGCGCTCTGCGTGACAAGGTCTTCGTTTTCGGCAACTACGACCGCTACAAACTTCGCAACGAAAACCCCACCTTGATGACGTTCCCCACCGCCGCGCAGCGCGCGGGTAATTTCCAGGGCGTCGCTCCCATCTACGATCCCAGCACCCAGGCGGCATGCACTGCCAACAGCACCACCGGCCCCTGCCGCTATCGCTACGGCACCATCTACGCCGGAACCCCTGGCGCCGCGGGCAATCCAAAAACACGGCCCCAACGGCGCCGCGGGCCTCGATATCATCCCCGCCTCACAGTTCTCAGCCGTCGCCATCAAGGCCCAGAGCTTCCTTCCAGACCTCGGCACAGGCATCGGAAACAACGTCCAGAACAATTACAACTCCTCCAACCCCGATGGCCGCGACAACTGGTCAACCACCGACCGCATCGATATCGTCCTCAGCCCCAAAAACACCGTCTCGCTCGTAGGCGCAATCGGCCGCCAGGCCAGCCTGGCTGCTGCCGGACAGACAACCGCCGGCCGCAACGTCGGGCCGTTCCCGTACAACTACGGACAGGCCTTCGCTCCCAAAACGGCAGTCGGCATCATCGAAGATGTCTACGTCGTTTCGCCGCACATCGTCAATCAGCTTAAGTACGGCTACGGGCGTTACGACGGTCCAACCTTTGACGCTGACAACCAGCCCGCCTACTCCGCTGCCGGTGTTCTGGGCATCTCCAACGCGCCGCAGGGGCAGGCACAGAGCGCTTTCCCCATCGTCAACTTCTCCGGCACCAACTCCCCCACAAACTGGGGTGGAACCACCGCCAACCTCGTCATCGCTCAGAACTACACACTCCTCGACAACCTGCAATGGACTCTCGGCAAACACTCGCTCACCATCGGCGGACAGATAGCCTGGTTGAACTACGACCAGATCCCCGCCACGGGCGGCTCTTCTCCCCTGACGCTCAATGCAGCGGTAACCGAAACCGCCGCGATTACCCCCTCCACCAACGCCGCGCCCAAGTACGCTGCGGCGGCAAATACCGGCGCCGCTTACGCCAGCTTCCTGGTGGGTCAGATCGACAAAACGACCTTCACCTCCTACCAGGTTCAGGAGTTCGGTTCACGCTTCCGCGCCATCTCTCCCTACGTCCAGGACAACTGGAAGATCTCCAACAAACTCACCCTCGACCTCGGCTTGCGCTACGACTACTTCCCGCCGCTGCGCGAAAACCGCGACAACCAATCCTTCTTCGATCCGAATCTCGCCAACCCCGCGACCAGTCGGCCGGGCGCACTGCAGTTCGCTGGTAACGGCGCCAATACCTGCAACTGCTCCACCAACGTCAGCACCTACTTCAAAAACTTCGG
>CAZZYB010000109.1:2216-9952 GCA_964658125.1 uncultured Acetobacteraceae bacterium
GGTGATCGCCAACCCGTGCCCCGGCGGCAGCTACTTCGGCCCGCGCCTCGGCCTTGCCTATCAGATCGATCCCAACACGGTCATCCGCGCCAGCTACGGCATCATGTTCACCCATGGCAACGGTGTAGGTGGCTCCAACTCCTCCGTCACCGGCTCCGCTTCGAACGCTCTAGGCTACTCTTCGTCGCCGAGCTTCGCAGCCAACGGCCAGTTGCTCTCTACCGCTCCCTTCACCGGCGCCAACGGTGCCATTCCCGCCTACACCACGGCGACCGGCCGAGCTTCCGGTCCCGCCTACGGAACCGGCTACACCACCACACCCGGCTTCACCGGTACACCTTCCACCATCGCCTACTACGACCCCTACCTTGGCGGCCGTGCTCCCGAGTTCATCAACTGGTCGTTCGGTCTCCAGCACCAGTGGACGCCCAGCTTTGTCACCAGCATGACGTACGTCGGTTCGCAGGGCCACTTCCTGCTCGCCGACGGCAGCAACCGTCGCGGCTTCTACGCCGACCAGCTTGATCCGAAGTATCTTTCCCTCAATTCGAATCTCAACCTCACCGGCGCCGCCCTCACCAACTATTGCGCCGCCAACAGCGGCGTCTGCCCCCCATCGTTGAGCGTGTTCAACACCAGCCAGAGCCTCGCTCAGTTGCTCAAGCCGTTCCCCTTCCAGGGTGTGACCGACTTCTTCTCCAACACCTCCAACGCCAACTACCACGCTCTCCAGCTTGTAGCCAACATGCGCGCTTCTCACCACCTGACGTTCATGGCCAACTACACCTGGTCCCGTGCTATCGACGACACTGGCACCTTCCGGTCCGGCTACGACCTTCCTGCAGGTTCCGTCTATAACAACCCCAACGCCTACAAACAGGCCAGCATCGAACGCACGGTGTCGACTTCCAGCCAGCCTCACAAGGTAGTCATCACAGGTGTTTACGACCTTCCCTTCGGTCGCAGCATCTTCGGGCAGCACGAGTGGCAGAGAGCTGCCTTCGGTGGTTTCAAGTTCTCTGAAATCTTCCAGGCGTACGCCGGCTCTCCGCTCTACATCACCGCCGCTACCTGCGGCAGCAATCCGGCACAAGGCGTCTGCCTTCCCTCCTACAATCCCGCGTACACGGGGATCAACAACGCCCGTATCAACGGCAAGCACTGGGGACAGGGTCTAACCGCCGCCACCATCAACCAGGTCAGCTACATCAACTCCGCCGCCTTCACCACAACCCCGGCGTACCAGTTCGGCAACGTCGCACGCACCGCTCCCTACGGCCTCACGGGTCCGGGCAGCTATGACCTGGACATCGCCCTGGTTCGTTCATTCAAACTCCACCTCAGCGAGTCCGCCCGCTTTGACTTCCGCGCCGAGTACTACAACGTCACCAACCACACGCAGTTTACGGTAAGCGGAAACAGCACGGTCTTCGGCAACGCGCAGTTTGGCCAGGTCTCCGGCGTCAATCAATCCAACCGCCGCTCAGCCCAGTTCTCGGCCCGCCTCTCCTTCTAACCCTCAACCTGCAGCATGCAGCGGCCGCCTTCGGGCGGCCGTTGTCACGTCCACACCCTTCCTAACTCAACGCGCTAGCAAACGCCGCCTTCTTCGACCCCGGAAACCTCTGTCATCTCAACCGAAGCGCAACGCGCGACCGCTTCCTCCACACCGCCACGAATGTGTCCTCTCGACCGAAGTGGAGAGACCTGCTTCTTTCTTTGTCGTTGCCTGTTCTTCCTCCACGCTCAACACCTCAAAGCTCATACCCACCTCCGACCACAACAGCGTCCTCAAATTCCCCCCCTCCTCTCTGTCATCTCGACCGCAGTCCGCGCACTTTGCGGACGCAGTGGAGAGACCTGCTTCCCGCGGGTGCCAATCCCACCCGAACTGCGCCGGACCCAAAAAGTTGTCAAGCCCCCCAGCCTGTGCAAATCTCTGAAACCCCGCATAAACACCGGTGAATTTTATTAAAAATAATTTGCAGGTATATACCACTCAGTTCTCTACAATAGAACTAGACGCGATCCCGCCATCCCCACGTCAAGCGGTCGATCCTCAAAAGCTAACTCCAATAGAGTCTATATTTTGTAGCGAAATGCAATAGAATGATACACTTACGAGACCTCCCTGTCCCGAAGTCCAGCATTCCAAAGCACTTCCGTCCGAGATATCCCAATGGGGATAGGGGGGGTACCCCTACACCATCCGGAAGCGTTCCTGCATCAATCTCTGAAATCGTGGCTTCCAGATGAGGTCGTAAGCCAGCTCTTTCCCCGGAAACATACTCAGCGCCGCCGCCCGCGCGTCCGCCACCATCTGCGACGCCTCATCCACCGTCATGGACGCATCCTGCGCAATGCACTGCATGACCATGTTCATCATGAACTGCAGCCGCCGAATCTGACGCTGCTCCTCAGCCTTCTCCGCCGGCTCGTCTGGCCTCTCCATCACTCTCTCCAATCCCAACATTGGATGTGAGCAAACTGGCCTTGGAAGCATCGCAGACAAGCAGCAAAACGCCCCGGCCGAAGCCGAGGCGTTTGGATTGGAGCCTCAACAACCTTACGGGTTGACCAGCGAGCTTGCGTGCTCGCCGTTCGCCGCAGCGGCCACGCACGAGAGTTGTGCAGAAGCCTGGAACGGTGTGTTCTGGATCGCCGCCAGACCGCCGTTGTGCGGGTCAAGCTGCGCGCCGGAGATCGATCCGTCTAGCTGGTTCGAGGTGAACAGATAGATGCCGAGCGCCGGTTCGATCGCCACGCAGGTCGGTCCAGTCGCCACCGACGTGTTGCCGGTCCCGACAACGCCCGAAGGATTGCCGCTGGCCTGGTCGATCGCATAGCTGCCAACCGTGCTCGCGCCGAAGTTCGCCGTGTACATGTACTTGCCGCGAGGATCGATCGTGATCGCCACAGGAAACAGTCCCGTGCTGAACGGTCCATTCAGCATCGGCGAAAGCGTGCCCGGCGAAGTCACGCCGAGTACCGTGTAGCCGTAGAGCTGGTTAGACGCGCGATCGGTCACGTAGACGAAGCGCGCAGTGGGGTCTTCGGCAATCGCCGTGGGAATCGAGCCGGCCGTAAAGCCAGTCGCCACCGTCTTGCCCCCGACCGTCGTGATCGTCGTTCCGGGTACAGGCGTCAGAGCGCCCGTAGTCGTGTTCTGCGAGAAGCCCAGGATCTGTCCAACACCAGTTCCCGAAGCGTTCTTGTCCGCGTCGAGCACGTAGACGAAGTGGTTCAGCGCGCTCGCCACGATCCCTACAGGATTGTTGCCCACGTTCACCGTAGTCGGTGTTCCCAGGCTGTTGTCCGCGTTGATCGGGAAGATCGTCACGCCGCCAGGTCCAGGATTGGCTGTCGTAAAGCCATTCTGCAGCGTGAACGTCACGTACAGGAAGGTGCCCGTAGGATCGATAGCCGCTGCCGTCGGGCCGTGACCCGTGATGTTGTACGTGTGCTGACCGTAGAGCTTGCCATCGGTTCCGATAGCCATCTCCGCCACAGAGTCATCCTGGTTGCCGCCGATGACGTACAGGAACTTGCCGCTGTTGGTGTTGGTCGGAGTCGTAGTCCCGCTGCGATCCGGCGCAACCACCAGCGTGACCGGGTTGTGGAGGTTGGAGTTGAACGGCGAACCGGCGATCTGCACCAGCGAACCCGACTGGAAGTCGACATCGAACGCCGACACGCCGCCGGTCTGCGCGGAGGTTGCATAGACATACGCCACGGTATAGTCGCGGCTGCAAGCCGTGATCCCGAGACCGAGTGCCATTGACATCATTGTGGCCAATGCTGCGCGGCCAATCCTGTTACGCTTCATGCGACTTCCCTTACGTCGAACCGGTAATTCGGGTTCGTGTTGATTGCGGCCACGGAGCCCGCGAAATTGGATAGCCTCGGCATCGGACCCGAACCTAATTGACTGCCCCGCTCACAGCCAGGCAACTGCCCAGACCGCTCGCCGGGAACGTAGACCCGCGTGACAGACCAGAAAGTTCGCCGGTAGTTGAGTCGATCACCTTGCCAGTGACCGTCCCATCGTTGCGGTTCGAGACATAGACGTACTGGTTGGACGTATCCTCGACGATGCAGACCGGTCCCGAACCAACCGGGTACGGAGAGCCGGAAATGCCCTGGAGCTGCCCGGTCGAAGGATTGAGCGTGAACGCCGAGATCGAGCTGAACGGTGTGGTTGTCGTCGTAGACGTTGTCGACTGGTTCAGCACGTAAAGATACTTGCCGCTGTTGTCGACCAGCGAGTACACAGGGTTTGAGGTCCCGGTCAGGTTCCCCGTCGTTCCCCCCGCCAGCAGGGCCAGGTTGCAACTGGACCCAACTGTGTACGGCAGAATCCGATTCGATCCCTGATCCGTCAGGAAAATATTCGAGCCGTTCCCGTTGATCGAGCTCAAGCTCGTCGCCGAGATCGGAATGTTGCCCGTAGTCGTAAGCGCAAGCTGTCCAGCCGAACCAAACGAGTACGGGAAGACCGAATTGTCGCCCTGATCAAGCGTAAACAAGCAACCGCCTGCTGTCTTCAGCATCGAGGGAGCCGGGCCAACGTTGAAGAACGTCGTCGGCAAACCGCCATTGAGGATGGCGTTGTTCGTCACCAGCGTCAAGCGCCCGGTCGAACCGTCCACGGAGAACGCGGTAATAGAGCCTGTGTCCGGGGTTGAAGCCGTACTCCCGCAAGCCGGAATCTGCTTCGTGTCTGGCGAATACTTGTCCAGCACATAAAGGTAGTTGCCGCTTCCGTCGAACTGCGCCCACACGGGAGAGTTTCCCTGCGTGAGATACGACTGCTGGAAGGTCAGCACGCCATCGCCGCCGACGCTGTACACAGCCACGCCGCCCGACGTTTCCTTGCCAGAAATAATCTTGGGAGAGCTGCCGCAGGTCGCGGGATCGTAGGTCGGCCGCGTGCCGCCTGTGCCTTGGTTGATCACATAAACATACCGCCCACCGGGCTTTACGACGATCGACACAGGATTAACCCCGTTCGAAGTGAACGGCGATCCGATGACCTGGGTAAGATTGCCGGTAAAGTCATCGATCTTGAACCCGGTGATCTGGTTGTACTGGTCACCCAATACCCACATGTACCCGATCGTTCCGCCACCACAGGCTGTCATTCCAAGCCCTAATGCTAAAGACGCCAACGTGGCCATTGCTATACGGCCCATCCAACTGAACTTCATGCGTTTCCTTTGTGCCTGTCGTCGCCGCGCATTCTTTCCTAGCCGCGAACCAGGGACCGTTCCGGGAGAGAGTACCGAAATCCTTTACTTATTGTAGAAGCTGTCGACGGTTTATGCCACTTTCCATAGAACGGCTAACAGCTTTACAAAAAACAAAGGGGCCTATAGAGCGGTTTGACTGGCACCTCGAACAAACGTCAACCGAAAACGTCACCCGAAAAGCCCTTCGGCTTGGCGGGGATGGGCGCCGACCCTATACTGAGGGCACATGGACAACATTTCGCCCGAAGCTTCCCTAAGCCAGTTCGGTCCATCGGCCCTCCAGAACTACCTGCTGGACGAAGCCTTCGACGAGATGTTCTCGGGCCCGCAGACCCTGCATCCGCACTACCAGCCCCTGCTGGACCACTTTTCCACCCTCCCGCCCCAGGAAATCCAGCGCCGCAAGCAGGCCGCCGACCTCTCCTTCCTGAACCAGGGCATCACCTTCACGGTCTACGGCCGGGAGGAAGGCACGGAGCGCATCTTCCCCTACGACCTGCTGCCCCGCATCATCACCGCAGCCGAATGGGCGACCGTCGAGCGAGGATTGACCCAGCGCATCACCGCGCTCAACCTCTTCCTCAAAGACATCTACACGGACGGACGCATCCTCGCCGACGGCATCGTCCCGCGCGAACTGGTCTACTCCTGCCCCCAATTCCGGCGCCAGATGATCGGCCTGCAGGTGCCGCGCAACGTATATATCGCCATCTGCGGAACCGACCTCATCCGCCTCGAAAACGGCGACTTCGTAGTCCTTGAAGACAATCTGCGCGTCCCGTCGGGCGTGAGCTACATGCTCACCAACCGCCGCGTCATGAAGCGCATCTTCCCGCAACTCTTCCGCAACTACAACGTCCGCCCCATCGAGCACTACACCCAGGTACTGCTCAGCACCCTTCGCTCCGTAGCCCCAGAAGGCCGCCCCGAGCCAAACATCGTCCTCCTCTCCCCCGGAGTCTTCAACTCGGCCTACTTCGAGCACGCCTACCTCGCCCGCCAGATGGGCATCGAGCTTGTCGAAGGCCGCGACCTGATGGTCCACGACAACGTCTGCTACATGCGCACGACCAGCGGCCTCAGCCGCGTCGATGTCATCTACCGCCGCGTCGACGACGACTTCATCGACCCCCTCTCCTTCCGCCCCGACTCCTGCCTCGGTGTCGCCGGCCTCTTCAACTGCTACCGCGCCGGCAACGTCACCCTCGCCAACGCATTCGGCACCGGAGTAGCCGACGACAAGGCCCTCTACGCTTTCGTCCCTGACATCATCCGCTACTATCTCTCCGAAGAGCCCGTCCTCAAAAATGTCGAAACCTACCTCTGCATGCGCGACAAAGAGCGCGAGTACGTCCTCGCCAACCTCGAAAAACTGGTAGTCAAAGCCGTCGGCGAGTCCGGCGGTTACGGCATGCTGATCGGCCCCCACTCCACCGCAGCCGAGCGCGCCAAGTTCGCCGACCAGATCAAAGCCAACCCGCGCAACTACATCGCCCAGCCCACCATCAGCTTCTCCCGCGCGCCTTGCCTGATCGGCGACGCGCTGGAGCCTCGCCACGTCGACCTCCGCCCCTACGTCCTCTACGGCGACAAAGTCACCATCGTCCCCGGCGGCCTCACCCGAGTAGCCCTCAAGCAAGGCTCGCTGGTCGTCAACAGCTCCCAGGGCGGAGGCTCAAAGGACACTTGGGTGCTCAGCGAATAGCCGATGATCTTTTTCGATTAGATGAAGAGATGTTCGCCAAGATCTACGTTTCGTTAAGGCGGTGGCTTCAGCCACCGCGTAAATGCCGCACAATCAATTCGGCTTTAGCCGCTGAGGTAATGCCGCAGGCCAACAGACGCCTTCCTGAGCACCCTCTTTAGCCCCTGAGGGCAATGCCCGTTTTCGTCGAGGCAATTTGTAACACGCTACACCGTTTCCCCTCTGCGCAGATGTCGAACGCAGCATGATGATTGCTCATTGTCACGTATAACCCAGCTACGAAAACCTACTCCTACCACTTGGAAGAAGATGTCCCTCAAGCAGAGAAGCTTCTGTGCCCCTGCTGCGATTGCAGAACTCTCGACTACCTGCTGGACATCTGCCCGGTATGCTTCTGGCAACACGAGGGGCAGGACGACGAAGACCAGCACGAGGTACGGCGTGAATGGAACTACGAGCTAAGCCTCTACAGAGCGCGCAGAAACTATGTGAAGTTCGGCGCGACGGCGATCCGCCATCGCGGGCATGTCCGGTCGCCGCGCGACGAAGAGATGTTCTGACCCTTATCTCGGCAAACCCCAGGTATCGGCCCCCGCAGATAGGCGGATGGCCCGATCACGCGAGTGTACCGGAACATCCGTTACACTTTGGACCTGAGACATCCGTTACAAGCCCCTTGCGGCGGCAGAGGCTTAAAGTAGGGTTCAGGCTGATTTCCATGGCTGTTTTGCCCGGCGAACTTGACAAATCAGCTACGCCATCTGGCCCAGCTACGCGACCTG
>CAZZYB010000110.1:0-9929 GCA_964658125.1 uncultured Acetobacteraceae bacterium
TGCATCGAGCAATGCCATGTGTGTCTCTCTCCCGTAAAAATTTGCATTCAGAACCGAAGCCAATCCGGTCTGACCAGCCAACGAAGTCTACATTTCAAAACCGGTCTTGTCTTCCTTAAATCCACACCCACCCGCATGATCCCGCCGTTGTAGACTGTCTGACCGGCTGGGCGGGGCTCTTCCACGGGTGGGAGGGATCGGGCCGGCGCTCGCGGCTGGGCGCAGGTGGAACTTTCGGGGTGTTCGCTTGGAGCGCAGTTGCGCCATCCGGCGAGGGTTCGGCGGGCGGCAAATTTCAGGGCTATGGCGACGCGGTTGTTGTGAAGATAAATTTCCTGAATCGGAGAAGGGAAATCTTTGGACGCGGTTTTTGCCATGTAGAATTACGGCGTCTGGACAGCGGAGAACGCAAGTATGAGCAAGAGGATAAAGGACATGAGCGAAGTCGAGCACAAGGACGAGACAGGCGCGGCAAACAGCGGCGCAGAGACAGGCGCGAGTGTAGATAAAATCCGAGACATTCTCTTCGGTTCGCAGATCAAGAATTATGAGGCCAGGTTTGCGCGTCTGGAAGAGAACCTGGTACGCGAGACGGTGGAGCTGAAGGAGACCATGCGGCGGCGGTTCGAGTCGCTGGAAGGTTTCTTCAAGAGCGAGACGGAAGCGCTGGCGGCGCGGCTGAAGTCGGAGCGCGAGGAGCGCAGCAATAATTCACAGGCGCTCGACCGCGATATCAAGTCAACGCATGATGAACTGGCGCGGAAGATTCATGAACTGGATGCTTCGACGGCGGAGGGCCAGAGCGGCCTGCGCAAGGAGTTGATGGCGGAGTCGCGCAAGCTGCTGGAAGAGATCAGCCAGCGGCATGACAGCCTGCGTTCACTGCTTGAAAATCGGGTGGGCGAACTGCGTCATCAGAAGACCGACCGCTCCCTGCTGGCGGCGTTGCTGACTGAGATTGCGAACCAGATCGGCGACGACAGCCATCCGGGCGGCCGAGCGGAAAACGGCGAGTCCCACTGACGCTGTGAGCGGCTGGAGACGGCGCCAGAACGATGAGTAGCGGATTGCCACAGACCGACGAAGGGGTCTCTCAGGGTGAGAGTGCGGCTGACGCCGATGATCGTCTGCGGCAGTTACGCGGCCTGTTGCTGGGGCCGGAGATGACGGAGCTTGCGGCGCTGCGGAAGCGCTTGGACGACCCTGAGGCTCGGGCGGAGGATCTGAGTGCGACCATTGCGGAGGCGATTGCGATTCGGGCCAAGCAGGACCATAAGCTGCAGACGACGCTGCAGCCGCTGATCGAGGAGTCGCTGCGGATTTCGGTGGCGCGCGATCCGGCGATGCTGGCGACGTCGCTGTTTCCGATCATTGGTGAAGCGGTGCGGAAAGCCGTTGCCCATGCGTTGCAGGGCATGTTCGATTCGCTGAACCTGATGCTGAGCCGCGGGCTTTCGCTCGAGAGCTGGAAGTGGAGATTCGAGGCTTGGCGGACGGGGAAATCGTTTGGGCAGGTGGCGCTGACGCATAGCCTGACGTACCGGGTTGAACAGGTGTTTTTGATTCATCGCGAGACGGGTTTGTTGCTGGGGCATGTGGAGTTCAGCGATGGCGTGGTGCAGGACGCGGACCTCATTTCGGGGATGCTGACGGCGATACAGGATTTCGTGCGCGATTCGTTCGGACCGAAGAAGACGGATGAACTGGAAGTGATGCAGGTGGGCGACTTCAAGTTGTGGCTGCAGCATGGGCCGCTCGCGCTGCTGGCGGCGGTGGTGAGTGGACAGCCGCCGCCGGAGTTGCGGGAAGTTTTTGAGCGCGAACTGGAAGGCATTCATCGGGACTTCGCGGTCGTGCTGCAGGAATTTGACGGCGACGCCGCGACGGTAGCGGGGGCGGAGCCTTATCTGCGGCGGTGTCTGCTGGGGCAGCAGCAGAAGACCAAGGCGCGGGGGTCGTATCGGACACTGTGGATACTGCTTGCGGTGGTACTGCTCGCCATTGCGGGGTTGACCGCGCTGCGAATTCGGAGCAATCTTCGGTGGACGCATTATCTGGATCGTCTGCGGAGCGAACCGGGGATTGTTGTTGTCGATGCAAGGCGGCATTGGATGAGCTATGCGGTGAGCGGCTTGCGAGATCCGCTGTCCGTGGAGCCTGCGACTTTGCTAGATGAGTATCAGGTGCCAAAGGACAGGGTTTCGGAGCATTGGGAGCCTTATCTTTCGCTGGATCAGGCGTTCGCGGTATCGCGGCGGCTGGAGACGGAGAAAGCGCTGATCGAGCGGCAGGTGATCCGGTTTGACTTGAATTCGTCGCAGCTTCCGATCAGTCAGTACGACACGCTGGATACAGTGGCCGAGGGGATTGACACTCTGCGGCAGACAGCGGCCGCGAATCACCAACGCATACGGATTCAGATTGACGGACATACGGATAACACTGGGAACGAGGGGCACAATGTGGAGTTGAGCCAGGCTCGGGCGCAGGCTGTTGTTACGAGACTGCTGAAGCGGAGGGTGGCGGCGGATATGCTGGTCTTTTCAGGAGTCGCCGATAGCAAGCCGGAACATGTGGGAGACGATTCTTATCCGCCTGAACTGGACCGGCGCGTTACGTTCAAAGTAAGCCTCATACCGATGGCCGGGCCCAGGACAGGAGCGACACGATGATTCAGAAAAAGATTTGCATGGTGGGGACGTTCGGCGTAGGTAAGACGAGCCTGGTGCAGCGATATGTGGTGGGCAAGTTTTCAGACAACTACCTGACGTCGGTGGGTGTGAAGATCAGTCGCAAGGCGCTGGTCGTCGATGGGCAGGACGTGAACCTGATGCTGTGGGACCTGGCCGGGGAAGATAAGGTCACGCAGATCAATCCGACACAGTTGCGGGGGGCTTCGGCGTACATCATGGTGGCGGATGGCTGCCAGAAAAAGACGCTGGAGGCGCTGACTTATATTCAGCGTCGGGTGCAGGCGGTGGTGGGAGATGTGCCGTTTACCTGCGTGATCAACAAGGTCGATCTGCGGAGTCGGTGGGAAGTGGATGAGGCTGCGCTGGCGCATTTGACCGAGCTCGGCTGGACGTACCTGTTGACTAGCGCGAAGAGCGGGGAGAGCGTCGAAGATCTGTTCATGGGCCTGGGCGAGCGGCTGTTGCGAGGGACTGAAGGCCATGGCTGATTTGCGCGACACGGACCTTCCGTCCGATGCCGCGGCCTTGTTGCTCCTGGGCATGGAGTTCGCTGTTTTCGAGCGGATTGCGCCGGAGGATTTCGTTGGCGCGAACACGCTTCCGGAGTGGTTTTCCAGACTGGTGCCTAAGGAGGATGGAGTTGATCCTGCGGCATCGCTGCTGGAGCATTTCCCAGCGTTGGATGGGTTTCTTCCATTGGCGGAAGAGTTCTGGAGCGCGGCTTCGAAGCAGCCTCTCCAATCGGATTTCTGGACTGAGACTGGCGCGGATGGGGCTGAGTACCATCTGCTGGCGTTCGCGGTGAACGCGGGCGCGCGGCGCTTTCTCGTGATTAAGCGGGCGGATGCTACTTATAGCGAGCACCAGCAGTTGCAGATGTACGCGCATGAAATGGTGATTCAATACGACACGATCGCGCGGCTGAATGCGGAAGTGGAACGGGCGACGCGTGCCAAGACCGAGTTTCTGGCGGCGATGAGCCACGAGATTCGGACGCCGTTGAATGCGATCCTGGGCATGGCGGATTTGCTGGCGGACAGCAGCCTGGATGCGGTGCAGCGGAGGTATGTTGAGGTGTTTCAGCGTGCGGGCGCGAATCTGCTGGGGCTGATCGACGACATTCTGGATATGTCGAAAGTGGAGGCGGGGCACCTGGAGTTAGAGGCGGTGGACTTCGAACTTGGCGAGCTGATTGGGAGAGTGCTGGAGTTGACGCGGGTGAAGGCTGCGGCGAAAGGTTTGGAGATGGGGTCGAGGGTGGGGGATGGTCTGCCGAGTGTGTTTGTGGGGGACCCGCTGCGGCTGCGGCAGATTCTGCTGAACTTATTGGGCAATGCGATGAAGTTTACCGAGACGGGGCGGCTGGATGTGGAGGCTGAACAGGACCCGTTGGATGCGCACGCGGGGGCTCTGCTGTTTCGCGTGAAAGATACGGGGATTGGGATTCCGGCGGACAAGCTCGACAGCATTTTTGAGGATTTTTCGCAGGCGGATTCTTCGACGACGCGGAAGTATGGGGGAACAGGGCTGGGGCTGGCGATTTCGAAGCGGCTGGTGGAGTTGATGGGTGGGCGGGTGTGGGTGGAGAGCGTGGTGGGGCAGGGGAGCACGTTTTTGTTTACGGCGAAGCTGGGAGTTTCGGAGCGGGCGGCTACTGTGGTTGCAACGCTTGTTGCGGGAGTCTCGGCGGCGTTGGCGACTTGGCATATTCTGCTGGCGGATGACTCAGAGGACAACCGCTTTCTGGTGGCTGAGTATTTGAAGCGGACCCCCTGCATGCTGGACATGGCTGAGAACGGCGCGGTCGCACTGGCGAAGATGAAGTCGGGACACTATGACCTGGTGCTGATGGACGTGCATATGCCGGTAATGGATGGATACGCAGCGACTGTGGCCATGCGGGCGTGGGAGGCGGAAACGGGGGCGCGGCGGCTGCCGATCATGGCGCTTACCGCGGATGCTTTCAAGGAGGCGGTGGAGCGGAGTGCGGCGGCTGGGTTTGATGCTCACCTGACGAAGCCGATCGGCAAGCCGACGCTGTTGGAAGCGATTCAGCGGCATGCGCTGGTGTGCGACCATCCGGCTGCGGTTGTGAGAAGTAAGCCGGCGGATACGGCGCCGACGGTTTCGAGCCTGACGCCGCGGTATCTGAAGAATGTGCAGAAAGAACTTCAGGAATTGAAACGCGCTGAGGCTGCGGAGGACTACGCGACCATCCAACGTATCGGACACAATCTGCATGGGACGGGTGGGAGTTTCGGGTTTCCGTCGATCACGGAGTTTGGTGCCGCGATGGAACAAGCTGCGAAGGATGAGGACATGCAGCAGGCGCGCGAGTCGCTCTTGCAGCTTGAGAATTATGTGCAGCAATTACACGCCGGGCAGTAGCAGAGGGTTCATCGTAAGCGGGTACGTTTCTGGGACGCGGGATCGATGAATGCGCCCGGCACGACTACGGTGCGGTTTGGTGGGAACACCTGCTGTGTGGAAGTGATCACGGATGATGGGAAAGCGGATGATCCTGGACTGCGGTACGGGCGCGCGGCCGCTTGGCAATGAACTGATGCAGAAGGGGCCGCTGCCTCTGCGGGCAAGCGTTCTGCGCGCCGAGTGGTGTGGGAAGCTTGTTTGCGCGGAGTTGCTAGGGAACGCGCGGCTGGGTGCTGACGGGGTCGGGGATGTGGAACGTGGCCGAGCCGTTGGCTGTGATGGTGACGGGCAGACCGTGGAGTAGATAGGGCATCAGGGCGATTGGGTTGGTCCAGCGGAGGGACCACGCGTCGTCGACGGCGACGAGGATGTAGTTTCCGGGGACGACGTTGTTGAAGGCGAAGCTGCCGTCGAGGTCGGTTTGATCGCGGCGGAAAAGGGCTTCGCTGGTGTCGGCTCCGGCGGGGACGAGGATGACCAGAGAGCCGGGGGCGGGCTTGTTGTCGCGGCGCGCGAAGCCTTCGACGCTGACTGTCTGGGCGGAGATGGTGAGGTCTACGGCGAGGCTTCCGCCGGTGCTTAGTTTCAGGCGTTTATCGGGAATCTGCTGCCCGGCGAGGGCAAGGCTCAAGACGTTCCAAGGATGGCCGCTACCGTTCAGGCCGAAGCGATACTCGCCGGGGGGGACGTTGGCAATTTCGGCGCTCCCGTTGTCGCCAAGAGGCGTGCCGCTGACGCCGCGGGCGTCTTCAACACTGCGTAGGTTGAGTTGTAAATGCGGCGGCAGGGTTTCGCCGTTGGCTGCGTGGACGGTGACTGAAATGGTGGCGAGGTTTATCGGAGCGGAGGAGTCCAGTGAAGCGGAGCCGGTGGTGAGATCAACGGATTGGGCGCTGGCGGGGAAGCGGCTTCCGGGAGCCATTTCGCGGACCTTGTACTGGCCGGGCGCGAGGCCGGGGAAGCTCTGGACACCGTTGTTGTTTTCCATCATCTGGATGGGGACGGGTTCATCGACACCGAAGACGGTACGCATGAGTTGGACGTTGCGCTGGTTGCTGCTTTCGTTGGCAGGTGTGCGGACTGAAAGTGTCACGGCGTGTTCGGGCTGGAGTTGCATGTTGGTTGTCAGCTGTTCGCCGCCGCGGAGGATGATGGGTGTGGCCGCGTCGGAGTCAAGGGCGTGCGGGAAGAATATTAGCGGGTAAGCGACGTCGACGGCCGGATCGATGGCCTGGCGGTAGGGAAAGTTAGCTTCGCTGTCGTAGGTGCGGGAGTGAACGGCGTACCAAGGGATTCCCATGGCCGAGATGAAGTACTTTCCGGGAGGCAGGCGCGTGAATTCGTATTCGCCTGTGTCGGTGGTACTCGCCGCGCGATAGCGCCGTATGCGTTCCGTCGGGGAGGTTGGGTTTTCGCGATAGAGAGTGACGCTGGCGTGCTCCACGGGATCGCCGGCTTCGTCGATGATTCGGCCTGAGATGGTGGACTGTGGAGTGAGGCGAAGGACGAGGGCGGTGGTGTCGAGGCCAGCGCCGGTGACGATTGCGGTGCCTAGCTGCTCGTGGGCGAGATAGTTTGCGGAGACGTATCCGGTGGCGTCTCCTGTCATGCGGTATTTGCCGGGGGCGACGTTCTCGAAGTTGAAGCGGCCTTCGGCGTTGGCGGTTGCGGTGAGTTCGGGGCGGCGGGTGAGTATGTCTGTGAGGGTGATGGTGGCGTGGGCGAGTGGATGGTTGTCGAGGGCGTTGACGACGCTGCCCGCTACGCGGTCTCCGGTGGGCTTCTGGGCAACGGTGTTCAGAGGCGCTATAAGGAGGAGGACGGCGTAAAGGAGGTGGGGCGCTCTCATGGCTACTCCTCCAACCCGTCGGCCTCGTCGAGGCTGCGGAGTTCTACGGTCTGGGTCTGGCCGGCGGTTACGGTTATGGTTGCGCCTTGGTGGTCGTAGCGGTGCATGGTTTCTGCGTCGTGCCAGGCGATCTGTGGAGGTGGGCCGTTGGTGCGGAAGGCGAGGACGCGGTACGCGCCGGGAGCAACGATCGCCATGAACTTGCCATCAGGGCCGCAATAACTCAGCATGAATCGGCCGGAATCGTCAGTGGGAAGGAGCAGGATGAAAGATTGCTGCGCGGGGCCGCCGCCATAGTTGACCGTGCCAGTGACGTTGGCAGTGTCATCGCGGAGGGTGATCTCGATGGGCTCGCCTCCACCGCCCGGGCCGACGATCATCTGGTGTTGGAGGAGATCAATACCGCCTCGCGTTGCGGAGGCAACGTAACCGCGAAAGGGTTGGATGACGACAAAATATCGGCCGGGCCGAACGTTTTCGATCACGAGGTCGCCGGTGGCGTTCTGGCGGGTGCTGGAGTAGCCGCCCTGGTTGTCCTCGGAGCGCAAACTCACCTGAACTGGCTGCACAGTTGTCTCAATCAGCTGGCCGGGGCCGCTTGCGCCCAGCTTGCGCGAGGCCCGTACTGCCATGGAGAGGTTGGTGGAATCTTCCGGCTTGGAAAATTGTGTGTGAACATGCACTTCGACGGGGCTCGGCGTTGCGAGGGCGACCGCCGCTGTGCGGACGGGGGCTCCGGCGACGTGGAGTGGAAGAAGCGCGAAGCTTTGCTGCTGGTTGGGGCCGCGGCTCGAAAGGGCAAGGTTGTAATCACCGGCGGGAAGGGAGCCTTCGACGGCGGCGTCTCGAGCGTTGTATCCGAGCTGAAAGTTGTCAAAGGTATCAAGGCGCACGGAGACAGGGCCCATGTTGCCGGTGACGGGGATGACGACCGGGAAGTAGGGCGCGAGGTGGAGGTGGAACTCTGTGGATACAGTGTCTCCGTAGTGAAGATTGAATTTTGTGGCGGCTGCGAGAGTATGGGCGTCGCCGTAGTAGACGGGCGGATATTGCTCGGTGATTTCGGTGCCGGAGCGTGTGCCGAGTTTGTCTCCCTGCCACTCGGCGGTGACGAGAGTGTATTCGCCGGGACGAAGGTTGGTGAAGCGGAACTCGCCATGGCTGTTGGTCATCTGGGCGTTGCTTGGCATCCACATGCGTTCGCCGTTATTGACCTGATGCTGCAAGAGCATGACGCGGACGTTTGCGGCGGAGTCTATTGCGGCGGAGGAGACGCGGCCGGTGATGACGGCGGCGGGCATGAGCTTGATTTCGACGCTGGTGGTGGAGAGGGTGTCGTCCAGGGGAAGGAAGGGCATTCTCACGATGGGTATGTAGCCGGGCTTTTCAGCGTTGAGTGTGACAAGGCCGCTGCTGAATCTCTGGTTGATCGAGCCGGGTGTCAACATTCCGGAGGAGTTCTGCTGCGGGGATGGGACGCTGACATTGAAGGCGAACTGGCCTTCGTTGCCGGTCATGGTGGCGAGACGCCTGTCGCCGGATGTGACCAGGGCGCGGGCGAGCGGTTTGCCTGTGAGAGCGTTGATGACCCTACCGTGGAGGTGATAGACGGTGTCTGCTCCGGTGGCTTGGGCGTGCGCGCCGGCTGCGGAGGAGAGCAGCAGCGCGAGGAGTGTGGGCCAGGTGCGGGAGGGGAGGATCATCTGAGGTTTGAAGTCCTTTGGTCTTGTAGACGAAAGAGTGGCGGGAAAGGTCTTGGGGGTGCGGAGATTAATTCAGGTGCGCTGTACCGTAGCGATCGGTGGGGCACTATGAGGTTGGATTTGAAGATCAAAGAAAACCGTTCGATTTCCGACTCGGCCCGTAAAGCGTTTTCTCGTCGTGAGTCAGAGGTCAAGAAGCTACTTTCGCTGGCGGTTGTCTGGCCCCTGGTGGTGGTCACGGTGTGGTCGCCGCTGCAAGCCCGGATATTGAAGACGGGCGGTGGCTCGGCTGGCGAGACTTCGGCGAGTGGCGGGTCTTGCGGCGGAAGCTCGGCTGGAGGAAGCTGAGGCGTGTTTCGCGTGGACCCGCCACTGTTTTGTTATCTCACCGCGCTACTCGCGGCGGAGATACTTGACGTTCGGAGTCCCGGTGACGACGCCGTGAGGACTGTGTGGCCGGGACGCGAACCGCCACGCAATATAGCCGTGCAGCGTCCCTGGTAGGCGCTGCGTTTTGTTGCCTCGAAGGGCTCGTGGCTCGTGGGGTCTGCGTTGTCGACGGCGATTACGCGGGAGCCGCCGGTGCTTTCGAAGGTAATGACATTTGTCGCTGCGGGGACTACGACGCCGTGTACATCGACAACGGTCGCTGTGACGTAGGCGAGGTCGTCCCAGTTGTCACCGACGTTTTTGCGGCTGGATGCAAGGACGATGTGATCGGGGTTGCCGGCGGTGTGGAGTTCTTCGGTGGCGACGATGTTGGCTTTGTTGGTGGCTACGGCTTCGAGTGTGCCGGGTTCGAAGGGAATGGTCCAGACTCGTGGTGAGGCGTCTTGGTGGATGGGTTTCGTGCCGAGGGATTTGCCGTTGAGCGAGAGTTCTACCTGGTCGGCGTTGCTGTAGACTTCGACGGCTTCTTCGTGGGGGGTGGTGGTTGCGGGCGTCCAGTCGGCGAAGAGGGTGGTGCGGGGGCGCTGTTGCGGGATGGGTTCGTAGCCGGGGTCCGTGGGCGCGAGGACGCGTGGAGCTACGCGGCGAACGATGTGGACGACGGGAGTGGGCGACCACCAGCTTTGGCGCTCGAGGCCTTGCGGGTGCGGGATGTCGGTGCGGTCGAGGAGGCCGAAGTCGCGGCTGATGGCGGGCCACTTGCCGGACTCGCCGAGGTAGTCTGCGCCGACCCAGATGAACTGTCCGGAGTAGGGTGGGTTGTCGCGCATGGCGAGCCACTGCCCGCGGTCGTGGGTGTTTTCC
>CAZZYB010000111.1:0-9831 GCA_964658125.1 uncultured Acetobacteraceae bacterium
GAGGAGGAGGAGGGTGCGGATTGGGGGCATAGATGTCGGTCGGGCTGACGAAAAGGGGCGACGGCAAGGGCAAAAGCTTTGACGCAAAGTTCGCAGAGTTAGCAAAGTTTCGCAAAGTAAGGCAGGAGCGGTTCCTGCGCCGAAGGCGGAGGATGACGATTCTTAGGATACGGTGCTGGTTTGGACTTCGTTCCCTGGGGTGCTGTATACCAGTAGGGTTCCCGGTCAGAGGGGTGGAGGTGGTGTGAGGCTATTGGGTTGGGTGGTTGGGCTGGCGGCGGTGGGGGCGTGGGGGCAGAAGCCGGTGGTGACCGTGGCGGCGGATGGGTCGGGGCAGTTTGCTACGGTGCAGGCGGCGGTGGATGCGGCTCCGGAGGTTGGGGAGGTGATTCGGATCAAGCCGGGGATCTATAAGGAGAAGCTGGCGATTGCCAAGAATGGGATCGAGCTGCGGGGGTTGGGGAAAGCGCCGGGGGAGGTGGTGCTGACCTGGGATGACTCGGCGAAGAGTGCGGGTGGGACGGGGAAGTCGGGCAGTGTGACTGTGACTGGCGACGGGTTTTATGCGGAGAATTTGACGATTCAGAATGACTGGGAGAAGAAGAACGCTCGGATGGGTGAGGGGGCTCAGGCGGTGGCGTTGATGATTTCGGGGGATAAGGAAGTGCTAAGGCATGTGAGGCTGCTGGGGTATCAGGACACGTTGTATGCGGGGAGCCGGTTGTGTCATGGGGCGGCGGAGGTGGCGGCGGCGGGGCCTTGCCAGGCTGCGCGGATGCTGTTCGAGGATTGCTATATCGAGGGGCATGTGGATTTTATTTTTGGGGATGCTAAGGCCGCGTTTAGGAATTGCGAGATTCATGGGATGACGCATTCGATGGTGGCGCTGACGGCTCAGAGCAAGCTTTGGCCGGCGGAGGATTCGGGGTATTTGTTTCTGGATTGCTCGGTGACGATGGATGTGGCGGTGGATAAGCTTTGGTTTGGGAGACCATGGAGGGCTTACTCGACTGTTTATTTTGTGAATACGGATGTGAAGGGGGCGGTGGTGCAGCCGGAGGGGTGGTTGGAGTGGCGGAATCCGGATGGGTCGGGTCGGCTGGCTACTAGTAGTTATGGGGACTACGGGACGCATGATGGGAATGGGGCGGTGAAAGTGGATAAGCGGATTGCTCCGTCGCGGCAGTTGACGAATGCGGAGGTGACGAAGTTGACGGTGGGGAATTGGTTGGCGGGTGCGGATGGTTGGAAGGCTGAGGGGGTCCGATAGAACAGGCAACGACGAACGCAAAGGACGCAAAGGAAGAACGCAGAGGTCGCGGAGGACGGAGTTGGGTGGGTTGAGGAAAGCGGTTCGCTTCGCGAATACCCACCTTAGGCTCGATGAAGCCGAGCCGAAGATGGGGCACCCGGATTGTGGTGTTTAGTTTTCCGGGGGGGCTTGGGGGCCGAGGCCTAGCTTGATGAGGGCGCGGGAGTCGGGGACGATTTTGGTTTGCCAGCCGTTGTCGGATTGGAGCTTGCGGACGGCGGCGATGCTTTGCTCGTCCCATGTGCCGGTGGGTTCGCCGGTTAGGTAGCCCTGTTTGATGAGGGCGGTCTGGATCTCGGTGGCGCGCTCGGTGCTCATTGGGGTGACGTGGGAGACCGGTTTGGATTTCTTTGCGGCCTTGCCGTGCTTGGATGTTTTGGTGTGCTGGGCGGTGGAGTGAGTGGTCGTCGATTTTTTGTGGGGAGCCGGCCTGGTTGCAGAGGCGGAGAGGGTGGCGCAGAGCAAGGTGGCGGCTGAGGCAAATTTTATCGTGCGGGTGATTCCTGGTCGCATCTTCTTTCGATACCTCGAGGGGAGTTGAGGTGGTAGAGAATTGAGGTTAGAGATTAACGACGGCATGTGCAAACTTCGGTGTGTGGTGCGGACGAAAGAAGGGCGCGAGCGTTGTGCTCGCGCCCTCTGTATTGGTAGACACGGATTTTACGGGAGTGTTCCGCCGACGAGGTTGATGCCGCCGCCGGGTATGCGGACGTCGTGGACGACGAAGGCTACATCGTCACCGGATTTGAGTCCGGCTACGATGGCGCGATAGCTGGCTTCATCGGTGACAGGTTTGCGGTTGATCTCGGTGATGACGACTCCCTTAACGAGGTTGATCTCGTCGGCGAATGAGCCGGGGCGAACACTCGTCACCATGACTCCGCCCTTGACGTTGAGCTTGCTAAGGGTCTGGGGCGGGGTTGCTGAGACGGTGATGCCGAGCTTGTTCTGCCCGGCGTCGGGTTCACCTGGCGCGCCGTTGTCGTCATCGCCATCGTTTTTGCCGGCGAGGTCGTTGTAGGTCTTGGAGCGGTCTCCGATGGCTACGGATGTGGAGCTGGGCTTGCCGTTGCGCAGGTAACCGAGCTTGACCGTGGAGCCTACCTTGCGGCCGGAGATGTCGGCTACCAGGTCGTCGCCGTCTTTGATCTGGCGGCCGTCGATGCTGGTCACTACGTCGCCGGGCTGGAGGCCGGCTTTGGCTGCTCCACCGTTGGGCGAGACCTGGTTGACGATGACGCCGCCCTGGGCATAACCGTAAATGCGGTTGACGGCCGAGGACGGTGCGGCCTGGAAGGAGATGCCGATGGAGCCGCGGGTTACGCGGTGTTCGGGGCCAATGAGCATGTTGTACACGTTGATGACGGTGTTGGACGGCATGGCGAAACCGACGCCCTGCGAGCCCATCGACTGGGTGTAGATGGCGGTGTTCATTCCGATGACGGAGCCGGACATGTCGACCAGTGGGCCGCCGGAGTTGCCGGGGTTAATGGCTGCGTCGGTCTGGATGAACTTCTGGAACTGGTTGGCGGCGAGGCCGTTCGAGGAGGGCTCGTCGATGGTGCGGTTGCGGGCGGAGACGATGCCGGCGGAGACGGTTTGCGAGAGGCCGAAGGGGCTGCCGATCGCGAGGACCCAGTCGCCTACCTGCGCGCCGTCGGAGTTGCCGAGCTTGACGGTGGGGAGGGGCTCCTTGGTGTTGATCTTGATGACGGCGATGTCGGTTTCCTTGTCGACACCGATGACAGTGGCGGGACGGCCGTTGTCGCCGGGGCCGCCGTCAGGGTCAGTGGAGAGCTTGACGAAGATCTTGTCGGCTTTGTCGACTACGTGGTTGTTGGTGATGATGTAGCCGCGGGGGTCTACGATGTAGCCGGAGCCGAGGGCACGACGTTCGCCGCCGCCTGCGCCGTCGTCATCGCCTTGCGGGCCGCCCTGTCCGCCGAAGAAGCGGTTGAAGAGGTCCTGCATGTCGCCCTGATCGCCGCCGTCGGGGGCCTGCTGGAGAGGGCCGCGCTGGAGGCCGCGGCGCTTGGGGACGGCGGACTGCTTGGGAAGCTGTTCGGTGTTGATGTTGACGACGGCGGGGCCTACCTGTTTCGCGATTGCGGAGAAGGCGTTGGAGAGCTGGACCGGAGCCGGGATCGTGAGTGGGCGGGCGTCCGTGGAGTCGATGCGCTGCGACTCTTTGCCGCTGACGCTGCTGGTGAGCACGGAGCCTGCCAATATGCCGACTGAGAGCGCCGAGAGAACGATGAAGGTGGTGGTGAGACGGGCGCTGCGAACCTTATGCAGAAGACCGCGTCCGGAGTAGGGGGAGGGTGAAACCGGTGTAGTCATCGATGTGTTTCCTCGTTCGAATTTTCGCCGCCGCTTGATGCGGACGGTAGATTGGTCGCTGCCCCTCTGTGGACACTAAGCAACTGAAAGGCAACAGCTCGCCACTCCTATAGACGCTTTAGGAGCCTAAAAGTCTTCGTTGGTTGGATGCAGGCTGTGGGGCGAAAGTACGGGCCATAGTTCAGTTACGAGGATACCCCCAAGAATGAGAGCGGCGCCGGAAAGTGCTCGGGAGTTGAGGTGCTCGTGCAGGAAGAGGAGGGACGTAATCCAGGCGAAGACGGGTTCAAGGGTAAAAATCAGGGCTGTGTGGGTGGGAGAAAGTTTTTGTTGCGCCCAGCTCTGGATGGTGAAAGCGGCGGCCGTGGCGAGAATGCTGGTGATTGCGAGCGCGATGAAGAGGCGGGGTGTGGCGTGGAAGGTGGGTCGGCCTCCGATGGGGAGGGTGACCAGCATGAGGAGGGCGGCTACGCCGATCTGGATGGTGCCGAGGGTTCGAGCACTGGTGATGCGGGCGGCGTGGCCGAGCGTGAGGAGGTGCGCGGCGAAGGCGATGGCGCCGGCAAGGGTGAGGAGTTCGCCCAGGCCGATGCCGGAAAACAGGCCGGAGGTGCCGGTGGTGGTGAGGAGGATGAGGCCGGTGAAAGCTGTGGCCGCTCCGGCGAGGGCTGGCCAGCGGGTGGCGGGGGTGTGCGGTGGGCGGACTCCGGGGATGAAGGTCAGGAGGGGGACGATGACGACTACAAGGCCGGTGATGAAGCCGGATTTGGAAGCGGTGGTGAGGGCCAGGCCGGTGGTTTGGAATTGGTAGCCGAGGCCGAGGAAAAGGCCGGCGATGGAGGCGTAGAAGAGGTCTCGGCGGGTGGCTTGCTTTAGGGAACGGAAGTTGACGGCGGTTAGGACGGCGAAGGCTATGGCCATTCGGAGGAGGTTGAAGAGGAGCGGGGAGGCGTCTGGGAGGGCGGATTTTACGACGGTGAAGGTGGTGCCCCAGATGAGGACTACTGCGAGGAGGAGGAGAAAGGCGACTGTTCGACTGGACATGGCGAGAGAAGTTACTTTCGGAAGACAACTCGAAAAGTAAGCAGCAGGAGACCGCCGATTTCACCGATCGTTGCACCGGAAAGACAGAGCAGGACCTTGATGTCCAGTTGGAATCCCCAAGCATGGAATCCCTGTAAAAAGAAGATGGCGAATGTCGCTGCCGAGAAGATACCGTAGGCCCAGAGCAAGAAAGGAACGATTTGGCGTTGATGGTGAAGATGCGCCTGAGTTGTTGCGATGTCTCCCCACTGCTTGGGCGTGAGAATCTCGGGCGGCTGGGGAACGATCAGCGGCATCGAGGCTAAACGAGCACGAGTTCAGCGTCGGTGGAGGGAGCACTCGCCTGTTTCCTAGCCGCCTTTTGCAGGATGGGCATCACGAGAACGCGATAGTTCTGGCTGTCGGGATCGAGCGAGGCGATCTCGTGTCCCTTGATTTTTTCATCCACGGACCACTCCAACATGCTCATGGCGCTGTTGAACATCTCTTTCATGCTGGCTGAGCCGGTTTTCTGTTGAAGAGCCTTGAGTTCCTTTACCTGATCTTCAGTGAATTCGAAATTGATTCGCATGGGCCTGCCTCCGGGCTGGGTAATACTGCCTGCCGACGTTAGAGTACGACGGTGCAATGGATGTGTCAACTCAAAGATTACTCAATAATTACTCATAACATGTACAAATCTACGGCATCGTGCAGGCGGGGGAGCCGTTGAGGATGGTGCGGAGTACTTCGGTTTGGAGGAGGGATTGGGGGGTGGCTGTGGTGATGTCGCGGTCGAGGAGGATGAAGTCGGCAAAGTAGCCGGGTTCGAGGCGGCCTTCGGTTTTTTCGGCGAACTCGGCGTAGGCGGAGCCCTGGGTGTAGGCGTAGATGGCTTCGGCCAGGGTTAGTTTTTCCTGAGGCTGGAACGTCTGGGTGCCAGCTTCGTTCTGGCGGGTGACGGCGGAGTAAAGGCCGCGGAAGGGGTTGATGGATTCGACGGGGTAGTCAGTGCCGAAAGCGAGGGTGACGTTGTGGTCGAGGAAGGAGCGCCAGGCGTAGGCGTATTTGGCGCGGGTCGGACCCAGGCGGGCTTCGGCCCAGTTCATGTCGGTGATGAGGTGCGAGGGCTGCATGGAGGCGATGACGTGCAGGCGGGCGAAGCGGTCGAAGTCGGTCGGGAGGAGGACCTGGGCGTGCTCGATGCGGAGGCGGGAGGTGTCGTCGGCGGGGGGAGGGGTGACGCGGATGTTGGGGACAATCTTCTGGACGGCGTTGCCTACGCGGTCTTCGCGGGTGAGCTTGGCGGATTCGAAGGCGGTGAGAGCCATGGTGTTGGCGCGGTCGCCTATGGCGTGGAAGCCCAGCTGAAAGCCGGCTTTGACGCGCTCGGTGGTGAGTTTGTTGAGGGTGGCCTGGTCGTAGCGGGGGATGCCGGAGGTGGTGGGGTCGTCGGCATACGGAGCGGCTAGCGCTGCTGTACGTGAACCTAACGACCCGTCCATGAAGCCTTTTAGCATGCCGGTGTGAAGCATGGGGTCGTCCTGGGGGTGGTGGGACTGATGTGCTTTGAGGGTGGCGATGGGGTCGCCGAAGGTTAGCCACTCGGAGACGCGGATGTGCAGTTGGTTGGCTTGTTCGAGGGATTCGAGGATGAGGAAGTCGTCCCAGTCGGAGAAGTCCTGGACGGAGGTGACGCCGTGGGCGGCGGCGTCGTTTATGGCGAGGAGGAGAGCCTGGCGGCGCTGGTCGGTAGTGGGTGGGGGGATGTGGCGTTTGATGAGGGAGAGGGCGGGGCCTTCGCGGATGATGCCGGTGAGCTGGCCGGCGGCGTCGAGGTCGATCTTGCCGCCGGCGGGGGAGGGGGTGCGGGGGGTGATGTCGGCTGCGGCGAGGGCAGCGGTGTTGGCGATGGCGATGTGGCCGTCGGTGCGGGAGAGAAGGGCGGGATGGCCAGCGGTGACGGCGTCGAGGTCTTGACGGGTGGGGAGGGCTGTGCTGGGCCACTTGGTGTGGTCCCAGCCGCCGCCGAGGATCCATTGGCCGGGCGCGGCTTTGGCGGCGTAGTCGCGGATGCGCTGCTGCATTTCTGCGAGGGAGTGGGTGTTGTCGAGGTCGACGGTGAGGCGCTGCTGGCCGGCGGAGGCGATGTGGGTATGCGCGTCGTTGAAGCCGGGCATACCAAAGGCGCCGTGGAGGTCGATTTTTTCGGTGTGGGGGGTGGCGAGGGCGAGGATCGCGGCGTCCGTGCCTACGGCGGTGATTTTGCCCGCCGTGATGGCGAGGGCAGTGACGCGGGCCGGGGTGGGGGAGGTGTCGTCTGCGCGCAGGTGTGCGCCGGTGAGGATATCGCCGTGGAAGTAGATGGTGTCGGGGGCGGTCTGGGCGGAGACGGAGAGTGGCAGGGCGAGCGTGGCGGCTAGAAGGATCGCGAAGGGGTTCACGAGCCGAGTGTATCAAGGCGGGCGGTGCGGGGCTGGAGCGGATCGCCTCTGCCGGCAAGGCGCGGATTCCCTTCGGGAATGACAAAAGGAACGCAGACGCAGATTCCCTTCGGGAGTGACAAACGAGGGAAGCGCCTGTGCGCGGGAGGGTCAGGCGTGAGCGGCGTGGGTAAGCGGCTGCGGCTCGGGTGGGGGTGTAGCTGGGTCGGTTGAGGCGTGGGTGGGACGTGAGAGTGAGTTGGTGTGCGGGGCGATCTGTAGGGTTTGGGTGACGATGGATTCGAGTTCGGCGAGGCGGAAGGGTTTGCGAAGATGTCCGGCGATGGAGAGGCCGAGGGTTTGTGCGAACTGATCGGTTGAGGCGAGAACATCGCGGCCTATACCGCTCATGAGGATGATCTGGGCGCGGCATTGGCGGGCGGCGAGCAGGGTGAGGAGTTCCAGGCCGTCGATCTCCGGCATCATGAGGTCGAGGAGGATGACGGCTGTGTCGGGTGCGAGGCTGTCGAACAAGGCCGAGACCGTCTGCGTGGTGACGCAGTTCCAACTGAAGAGTTCGGCTGCCGCGGTGATGAATTCGCAGTGATATTTGTTGTCGTCGATGACCAGAATTTTCTTCGTCATTTTATTTGCGGCCTGGTGTGCGTCCGAGATACTGACACTCGTGTCCATGGATTGACTATCGACCGATACAACGTAATGTTCCAACCAAGTGGGGTGGAGGATTGGGAGGTTGCGCCAATTGACGCAGGAGTGCGCCGATTGGCGCAACCAGCGGGGGTGGACGCGGCTTTATGTCATTGATAATTCAGCGCTGAAGTTTGGCGCGGGGATTGCTTTTCTCCAGATCAGATTCACCCTGGAGAAGAGATATGGCTCACTATTCGGACGAGGTTTCGGAAGCGGCAAGCGGCAATCTGCAGGTGGTACGGTCTGAGGCTCCGGCTATTCCTGTAGCGATGGTGGGAGATGCGCCGGGCTCTGGTGCGGTTGCAATGGACGCGCAGGAGCAGGAGCGTTTGCTGGTGGAACATCTGCCGACGGTGCGCTACATTGCGCGCAAGATTCATGCTGGTTTGCCGCAACAGGTGGAGATGGAAGATCTGGTGTCGGCTGGGATGATTGGGCTGCTGGATGCGTTCAACAAGTTCGATGCGAAGAAGGACGTGCAGTTCAAGACGTATGCGCAGTTCAGGGTTCGGGGAGCCATTATCGATTCGCTGCGGGCGATGGATTGGAGTCCTCGTGAACTGCGGCGCAAAGGGCGCGCGGTGGAAGAGGCTGTACGCACGGCGACACAGCAGCTGGGGCGGGTGCCGGAAGAGCAGGAAATTGCGGCGACGATGGGTCTCGGTCTGAACGAGTACCAGAAGCTGCTGGGGGACTTGAGCGGACTGAATATTGGCAGCCTGCATGTGGAGCATACGGAGGACTCCGGTGAGCAGGAGATTGGGTACATTCCCGGATCGCCGGACGAGGATCCGCTCTTCATCTGCATGAAGGGTGAGATGAAGCAGCTGCTGGCGGATGCGATTGAAGACCTGCCGGAGCGCGAACGCCTGGTGCTGATGCTGTACTACTTCGAAGAACTGACGATGAAGGAGATTGGGTTGACGCTGGGGGTGGTGGAGTCACGGGTGTCGCAGATTCATACGTCGGCGGTGATGCGGTTGCGCGCGGTGCTGGGGGCGACGAAGAAGGTTCGGAAGGCGGGGATGCTTGCGGCGTAGGGAGCTCTGGATGATGTGGTGGTTGCGGCAAGAGCTGGTTTGCAGGAGCCTGGAGCTTTGAGCTATTGAGTTTTGAGTGGTTATGTTGGGAGGCTGAAGCGTTTCATTTTGTAGCGGAGGGCGTCCCGGCCGATGCCTAGTTTTCGGGCTGCTTCGGATTGGTTGCCGTGGGTGTCGCGGAGGGCGTCCTGGAGCAAGCGGCGTTCGGTTTCGTCTAGGACGGAGGAGGGGGATTCGGTTCGAGGTTCGAAGCGTCGTTCGGGCAGGACGAGGTGGGGCGGGAGGTCCTGGGCGTCGATTTTGGGTGCGTCGGTGAGCATGCAGGCGCGGCCGATGACGTGCTCGAGTTCGCGGACGTTGCCTGGCCAGTCGTAGCGCTCGAGGACGATAGAGGCGCGAGGTGTTAGACCTTCGATGGATTTGTTGAAGTCGCGGTTGAACTTGCGGATGAAATGCGAGACGAGGAGGGGGACGTCTTCGCGGCGGTCTTTAAGTGGAGGAACTGTTAGTTCGACCATCGAGAGGCGGTAGTAGAGGTCTTCGCGAAAGCGGCCGTTGGCGAACTCGGTGCGGAGGTCGCGATGGGTGGCGGCGACGATGCGGACGTTTACCTTGCGGGTGATCTGCGAGCCTACGGGTTGGATTTCCTGGTTCTGGACCGCGCGGAGGAGCTTGGCCTGGGTGGCGAGAGGCATGTCGCCGATCTCGTCGAGGAATAGGGTGCCTCCGTTGGCTAGTTCGAAGAGGCCGGTCTTGTCACGGTCGGCTCCGGTGAAGGCTCCGCGGACGTGGCCGAAGAGCTCGCTTTCGAACAGGGTTTCGACTATGGCGGAGCAGTTGAGGACGACGAATTTTCCGGGGACTTTGCTGCAGCGATGCAGAGCCGAAGCGATGAGGTCTTTACCTGCGCCGGTGGGGCCGTTGAGAAGGACGGAGCGGAAGTGCGGGGCGATTCGCTGGATCATGCCGAAGACGTCCCACA
>CAZZYB010000112.1:0-9818 GCA_964658125.1 uncultured Acetobacteraceae bacterium
CCTCGGTTATTTCGATACAGCGGACGGCACGCACCTGTCGGCGCCGGTCATTTTTGCCGATCGCCTGTATGGCTTGGCGCACTCCCGAATCGTCGCTCTGTCATTCAATCCCGCTCCCGGCTTCTGGGCCTCGCGCGATGGAGAAGCCCTCCTCCACGCCGCCGCTCGATACGCTATCGCCGGCGCCACCAATCTGAGCATTGAAGCCCACTACAGCGCCATTCGCCCCGGCGAAGCAGCGCAACTGACTCTTCATCTCCGGCGCAACCCCGCCGCTCACGGAGGGTTCGTCGACGTGCAGTTAATCCAGGGAGATAAACTTCTGAATCAGGCGCATCTACCCGCCGCACAGACGGACATTCCCATTCCCTTTCGCGATGCGCTGCCGTCAGGCGTCTACCGCGTGACGGCCACCTTCACGGCTGATGGCGCCAGCACCGCACAGGAGTTCGCCGAAAACGGTTTTGAAGTGGAGGACCTCTCGGCACTGGAAACTGGCGACGCGCTCGGAGTCAAGGCCGACTTCCTCACGCTTGGAGGAAAGCCCTTTTTCCCATTTGGCGCGAACTACTTCACGACCGAAGAAAACGGCTGGGACTTCTCCGGCTCACGCAATGGAGCGGTCTGGGAGCACGACTTCGCAGACATGGAGAGCCACAACGTCAACTTCGTCCGCACCGGGGTCTGGATGTCTACGGCGAAGTTTCTCGATCCCACAACGGGGGCGGCCAACGAGCGGTTTTTGCGGAACCTTGAAGCCTTCCTTGCGGCCGCGCACCGGCACCACATCGCGGTCAACTTCACCTTCTTCGCCTTCACTCCGCGCATGACGGACGCGCCCCGCGCCAGCGCCGAATCTTCCGCTGCCCTGCCTCCGGCGAACCCGTACCTTGACGCTCCCACTCTCGAAGCTGAAAAGGCGTACATCGTCTCTGTCGTGCAACGCTTCCGCAATCTTCCCTGGCTCTCTTACGACCTGATCAATGAGCCCTCGTTCTCCAACCCACGCAACATCTTCCACGGCAATGTGCCGAACAACGATCGCGCGGAGCAAGATGCATGGCACACGTGGCTGCAAAAACGCTACGACAGTCTCGCCTCCCTCGCCATCGCGTGGCGCACGACCAGCACTGAGCTCGTTGACTGGAACTCGATCGCGCTTCCCAAACCTGCCGACCTCAACTTTGCCCGCTACGGCAACGACCGCCAGGTGCGCGCGTTCGATTACAACCTCTTTGCGCAGGACTCTTTCTCCGGTTGGGTCGGCGCCATGGTAGGCGCGATCCGCGGCACCGGAAGCACGCAACTCGTCAACGTAGGTCAGGACGAGGGCGGCGTATCCGACCGCCTTCTCAACCAGTTCTACGCTACAGCCGGCGTCTCCTTCACGACCAACCACACCTACTGGCAGGATGACGCGTTACTGTGGGACTCTGTCGCAGCCAAGCGGCCAGCGATGCCCAACATAACCGGCGAAACCGGCTACCAGCCCGCGTGGGATCCGGACGGCACATGGCGTTACGACGAGCTCTCGGGCGCTGCCATCCTGGAACGCAAACTTGCACTTGGCTTTGCGGCGGGCTCGTCAGGAGCGATGCAGTGGGATTGGGCCCGCGAAGTCGACTTTGGCATGCAGCGCAGTGACGGCTCCGCGAAGATCTGGGAGCCCATGATGCGAGAGCTCGGCGCGTTCGCGCGCCAAGCCGCACCATATGCCACGGCCCTCAAGCTCCCCGAAGTCGCGCTTATTCTACCGCAGTCACTTCAGCTCTCCGCCCGCCACGCTGAGTCGATGCAGGCGCAGCAAACCGCGGTCCGCGTGCTCTACCAATACAACCGGGTCGAGACTTACGCGGTCGGCGAATACCAGATGGAGACACTCGGCACGCCACGCCTCATCATCCTCCCGTCTGCCTACGGTCTTTCCGAGCAAGCATGGGCCGTCATCGAAGCCCGCGTGCGCGCCGGTGCAATCCTGTTGGCGTCCGGTCCCTTTGGCGCAGACGAGCACATGCATTCAACCGATCGCGCCCACCGCCTCGGCCTCGACGCTACACTCGTGCCGCTTCAGTTGCGCGACGACACGCTGCATCTGCCCACCGGCGGCGTGCCGCTGCACTTCCCCGGACTGGCCACCACCATGCTCGACCGCGCCGCTCTTCCCGGCGGCAAAGACTTCGTCGCTCTCCCGTTGGGTAAAGGCCAGATCCTGTTCTCAGCCTTCCCTCTCGAACTCAACAGCGAACTCACGTCGGTCGCGCAGGTCTACGCGTACGCGCTCAAAGCAGCCGGCATAAAACCCACCTACATCACGCCCGTCAAGAACCCTGGCATTCTCATCTGCCCCACCCAGTTCGCGCACGCCACGCTGTACGTCCTCACATCCGAGACGGAAACTTCTCCCGTTTCTTTTACCGACACCCGAAGCGGCAAGACGTTCTCCGGCCCCCTGGAGGCAGGACGCGCCGCCCTGCTTCTGATTGGGGAGCACGGCGATCTGGTCACCAGTTTCGGTTGGCGCCGGAACCCACAATCCCACTTCCCTGCACAGAAACACTGAGGTTCAGTGATTCATGATATCGTTCACAAGCAATCAAGTCCCCTTGTTTTCCGAGTTCGCGATGAGATTTAGATTTTCCGGTCTTCCGCTCGCGCTGATCGTTCTGGGCTCCACAGTCGTCTACTCCCAGACCGCGAGCCCCCGGTCGCCTGCGACTTCTTCCTCGCGGGATGTGCTCCTCAACACCGGCTGGGAGTTCCACTCGCTCAACGCCGCCGCTCATCCGGAAACGGCCACATGGCGGCCCGCGACGGTCCCCGGAGTCGTGCCTACGGATCTGCTCGCCGCGAAGCTCATTCCCGACCCCTTCTACCGCGACAACGAAGCGCGCCTTCAGTGGATGGGTCTTACCGACTGGGAGTACCGCACTACCCTGCACCTCACCGCCGCCCAGCTAGCGCATAAGCACGTCGAGCTGGTCTTCGATGGCCTTGACACCTTCGCCGAGGTCTTCGTCAACGATCAATCCGCGCTTCATGCGGACAACATGTTCCGTACCTGGCGCGTCGATGCGAAGCCCAACCTGCACGCCGGAGACAACTCGTTGCGCATCGTCTTCCGTTCCGCCATCGGGAAGATGATGCCCATCGTGAAAGCTCTCCCGGAGAAGCTTCCCACCGTTGTCCAGGTGCAGGCGATTTCAGAAGAAGGCATCGCGACCGACCCCTACGTCCGCAAAGCACCGTACAGCTACGGCTGGGATTGGGGCCCGCGCTTCGTCAACGCCGGAATCTGGAAAGACGTGCATCTCGTTACATGGGACGCCGTCCGCGTCGGTCGCCTGCACATCGCGCAGCCCAGCGTCACCGCAACCTCCGCCTCGCTCGAAGCTGAGCTCGACGTTTTCGCCGATCACGACACCACCGCTACGTTCAGCGTCGAGGGTAAGCCCATCGCCTCCGCCGCACCGGCCGTCCACGCCACTCGCACGGTGCACCTGTCCGCGGGCGAGAACCACATCAAGCTGCCGCTCGAAGTGCCGCACCCCGCGCTCTGGAACCCCGTCGGCTACGGCACGCAGTCACGCTACGACTTTCACGCCACCCTGACCGGCACGGCCCTCAACGAGCGCGCCAGCACGCGCACCGGTCTCCGCTCCGTCGAGCTTCGCCGCGACAAGGACGACATTGGCCGCAGCTTCTACTTCGTCGTAAACGGCAAACCTGTCTTTGCGAAAGGCGCGGACGTCATCCCCTTCGACAGCTTCGCCCCGCGGGTCACTGCCGCGCAGCATCGCCAGATCCTTCAGTCCGCCGTCGAGGCCCACATGAACATGGTTCGCGAATGGGGCGGTGGCTACTATGAGTCCGACGATTTCTACGACATTGCCGACGAGCTAGGCATCCTCGTCTGGCAGGAGTTCATGTTCGGAGGCGCGCAAATCCCCGGCGGCGAAGAGTTCCGCGCCAATGTCCGCGCGGAGGCTGTCGACCAGGTCGACCGCCTTCGAGATCATCCTTCCATCATCCTCTGGTGCGGCAACAACGAAGTCGAAACTGGCTGGTTCCACTGGGGCGATCGGATTGACTTCAAGAAGCTGCTCAACAAGGAGCAGCAGGACAAAGTCTGGCAGGACTATCTTCTCGTGATGGACGATGTCCTCAAAAATGTCGTAGCGACCCACGCTCCGGAAATCCCCTACACGCCCAGCTCCCCGCACGCCGACTACGAACAGATCCCCGACATCCAGACCGCCGGCGACATGCACTACTGGGCCGTCTGGGGCCAGACCGTGCCATACGACGAGTACAACCGGATCACTCCACGCTTCATGAGCGAGTATGGCTTCCAAAGCTTTCCGGAGATGCGCACCATCCACAGCTTCGCCGAGCCCCGCGACCTCGCCCTCACCTCCACCGTCATGATGTCGCACCAGAAGAACGACGGCGGCAATGGCCGCATCAAGAAGTACATGGACGCCGAGTACCCCGCGCCCAAAGACTTCGCCAGCTTCGTCTATCTCAGCCAGGTCCAGCAGGCCGAGGCCATCCGCACCGCCGCAGAACATCTTCGCAGCTCGCGTCCCCGCACCATGGGCTCCATGTATTGGCAGTTGAACGATTGCTGGCCCGGGCCGAGCTGGTCTTCCATCGACTCGTTCGGCCGCTGGAAGGCGCTCCAGTTCTACGCCAAGAAGTTCTACGCAGACCTCGCTGTCGCTCCTCTCCTGCATGACGGGTTCATCGACACCACTCTTATCAACGACCTCGGCCATGCCACCGAAGCCAAACTTACGGTCACGCTGATGGGCTTCGACGGCACAGTTCACTCCCGGTCGGAGCAAACCTACACGATACCGGCGGCGTCCGCAAAGCAGGTCTCTCACCTGGTTGTCGCGGACCTTCTGGGCACACACTCACCCTCCAGCACGCTCGCGATTTTTACTCTTGGCGTCGACGGCAAGACGATCGCGAGCCGCACGGTGTACTTCGATCACGTCCGCAACCTGAATCTGCCCTTACCGGAGATCCACCATTCCTGGACTTCATCCGGCGGGAAGACTCTTCTCATCTTGACCTCCGACAAGCTGGCAAGAAACGTCTGGATCAGCTTCGGGGACCACGACACAAAGCTCTCCGACAACTCATTCGATCTGATACCAGGACTACCGATGGCGCTCGACGTCGGAAGTGACATCCCGCAGACCGTGTTGGAACGTGAGTTCCGCATCATGACTCTGCGTGAAGCCTTCGCCGATTCCAACGCCAGCACGGCAAACCACGGTCACTGACACCATGCAGCAGAGGGCTACGATCGGCATCGACCTCGGCGGGACGAGCACCCGCCTGGGTCTGTTCGACAGCTCCATGACGCTACTGAAAAGCCACGCGATGCCCACCCGCGTTCAAGCGGGTCCGCAGGCCGTCGTGCAGGAGATGGCGACTGCGGTACGCAACCTCCTCAGCACTGAGCGTTGCGACATCCTCGGCATCGGCATCGGCAGCCCCGGCCCGATCAACCTTCAGACCGGCATCCTCGGCCTGCTGCCAAATCTGCCCGGCTGGGACAACTTCCCTTTGCGCGGCGCACTCTCGGAAGCCACCGGCCTACCCGTCATCCTCGAGTCCGACGCGAACGCCGCCGCCATCGCCGAATGGAAACTTGGTGTCGGCAAAACCAGCGGCCTCTCCTCGATGGTCATGCTCACCCTCGGCACCGGCGTAGGCAGCGGCATCATCCTCGACGGTAAAGTCTGGCACGGCATGTTCGGGATGGGAGGCGAAGTCGGTCATGCAACGGTTGACCCCACGGGCCTGCTCTGCGGCTGCGGCAGTCGCGGCTGCCTCGAAATGTACGCCTCCGCAGGCGCCCTCATCCGCATCGCGCGCGATATCGCGGCGTCAGCGTCCGCTACCTCCGCGCTGCAAGCTCTCGTCAATCGCCAGGAGTGCTGCACTCCGCTTGAAATCGCGCAGCTCGCGCACATGGACGACCGGGGAGCGAGGCTCGCCTTCGAGCGGTTCGGCGAGTACCTCGGCATCGGTGTCGCCAACGTCATCAACACCCTGGACGTCCCCATGATTGTCATCGGGGGAGGCGTAGCCAACGCCTGGCCGCTGTTCTCCGATAGCATGTTCCGTGCGACCCATGACTACAGCGTCGTGTACCGTCTAGTCGCGCCGTCCCAGCGCGAGAGCCTCGAAAAAGATTGCACCTACATCTGCCCCGCTGTTCTGGGGCCTGCTGCGGGACTGCTCGGAGCCGGCCTTCTGCCGCACCTTCAGTCATCCCCACCAAGCCTCGCCCCGGCAGAAACCTTTAGGAGATCGCACGATGAAGACCGCCCGAATAGCCCTGGCGCTTAGCCTCGCCACCCTCGCCGCATCCGCCGAAGTCCGCCTGCCAAAGCTCCTCAGCGACCACGCCGTCCTACAGCGCCAGCGCCCCATCCACATCTGGGGATGGGCCACACCCGGCGCCCAACTCACGGCGCACTTCCATCAGCAGACCGTCCTCGCGCAAGCCAACGACCTCGGCAAGTGGAGCCTCTATCTCGCCCCCGAAGAAGCCGGTGGCCCCTACGCTCTCTCCATCACCGGCGACGGCGACGAAAAGCAGTTGCAGGACCTCCTCGTTGGCGACGTCTGGTTTGCCTCCGGCCAGTCCAATATGGAGATGCCACTTAACGGCTTTCCTCCCCAAGCTGTCGTCAAAGACGGCGCCAAAGAGATCGCCGCGGCGACACAGCCAAAGCTTCGACTTCTCCTCGTCGAACACAAGAGCTCCGACTTCCCACTCAACGACATCAACGCGAGCTGGACCGAATGTACGCCGCAGACTGCCCGCACCTTCTCAGCCATCGCCTACCTCTTCGGCCGCGAACTTTCGACGCGCGAGAACGTCCCCATAGGCCTCATTGACTCCACCTGGGGAGGCACTCCCGCCGACTCGTGGATCTCGCTCAACACGCTGGGCGCCCGCCCCGACCTTCTGCCGGCACTGGCCAGCCGCGCTCGTTTTGCCGACGAGCAGCCCGACCTGGACATCATCATCGCTGCCGAAAAGCGTGCCGATGATGCTGCCAAAGCTGCCGGGAGGCCCGCACCCCAACACCCCTGGCATCCCTATGAAACCTCCTGGCTGCCCGCCGGCCTGTATAACGGCATGATCGCTCCCTTCACGCCGCTCACCATCAAGGGCTTCCTCTGGTACCAGGGCGAAACCAACTCCGCTCACGAGCGCGCCCCGTACTACGACGCGCTCTTCTCCGGCATGATTGCGGATTGGCGCACTCACTTCCAGCAGGGCAACCTGCCCTTTCTCTATGTGCAGATCTCCAGCTTCTACTCGCCCGGAGAAGACTGGGGAATGGTCCGCGACCAGCAGCGCCGCACGCTCGCGGTCGCGAATACGGCCATGGCCGTCTCGCTCGACGTCGGCACAGCGGACAATGTCCATCCGCCGGACAAGCAGACCGTCGCCGCACGCCTCGCCCTCGCCGCTCGCCACCTCGCCTACGGTGAAAACATTCACTACCGCGGACCGCTGTTTCGCGAGGCCACTACGGAGCGCAGCGCAGACGGCACGAACAGTCTCCGCGTGTGGTTCGAACACGCCGAAGGCCTCACCTTCCGCGGTGCACCCATAGGCGGCTTCGAGATCGCCGGAGCCGATCACCGCTTCGTCCCTGCCGATGTCCGCCTCGAAGGCGCCACGGCGATCGTCTCCGCGAAAGCCATCGAGCACCCGATCTATGCCCGGTACGGCTGGATGAGCGTGGTCACGAGCCCCCTCTACAATGCTGACGGCCTGCCCGCATCCACCTTCACATCCGAGATCAATCCGGTACACTGAGCCCTATACAACACTGATTTCATTGGAGTGCTTTTGAAGCGACCCGCTCGGAGAAACACCTGGTATGGCTAAACCGGCGCGCATGTCCGATGTAGCGAAAGCCGCGGGCGTTAGTTCGATGACCGTTTCGCGCGTGTTGAACCGCAATCCCAACGTCACCGAGGACACGCGAAAACGAGTCTTCGCCGCCATCCAGGATCTCCGCTATCACCGCAACGAACTCGCCCGCTCCCTGCGCGAAAAGCGAACCCGCCAGATCGGCATCCTCGTCCCCAACCTCTTCGACCCCTTCTTCGCAAACTGCGTCCAGGCCATGGGTGTAGTCGCCAAGCAGCACAACTACTCCATCATCATCGCGCTCTCGAACGAAGACCCCGATGACGAATTCGAAGAAGCCAACCGCATGCTGCACCGCAACGTCGAAGGGGTCATTGTCATCCCGGTAGCCCCCGCGCGCGGCGGCTCAAGGCTCCTCGCCCCCGAGTTCAGCAACCTGCCCATCGTCACCCTCGATCGCCCGCTCGAAGGCCATCGCTACGACAACGTCACCGTGCAGAACCGCAACGGGGGACGGCTCGGCACTCGGCACCTCCTCGCGCTGGGACACAAACGTGTAAGCTGCATCACGCTGGGCGCGCACCTCTACACGATGCGCATGCGCGAACTGGGCTACCGTGACGCTATGACTGCCGCCGGTCTCAAGCCCGAAGTCCATACCGTCACCGACTCTATCGAAACCAGCTTCACTACCATCCGCAAGATGCTGGCCACGCGCAAGCCGCCGACCGCGCTCTTCTGCGCCAACAATCTCCTCACCCGCCACGTCCTGCACAGCCTGCAGACCCTCAAGATCAAAGTACCCGGGTCAGTTGCCCTCGTTGGGTTCGACGACTGGGAAACTGCCGACCTCGTCCAGCCTCCGATTACCGTTGTCCGCCAGCCGGTGGAATCCCTCGGCCGCATCGCCGCCGAAGTCCTGTTCGCGCGGCTTGGCGAAGGCAACACGGGCGGCGCCGCTCGCAGCATCGTTCTACCTGTCGAGCTGGTCGTTCGCGGATCCTGCGGGGCCGCCCTCCTATAGCTTCGCCGCGCGTCTGTCATCAGTCATCCAGCAGCACACCCGCTAATCGAGAAAACTTATGAAAATCTCTGCCACTCTTGCTCTCGCAGTCGCGGTGCTCTCCCTTCCGGCTGGCATCGCGAACGCCCAATCTCCAGATACCGGGCTTGCCCTCACGCCACCCATGGGGTGGAACTCCTGGAACCGCTTCGCCTGCAACATCAATGAGAAACTTATTCGCGAAACCGCCGACGCCCTCGTCTCCAGCGGCATGAAAGAAGGCGGTTACCAATATCTTGTCATTGACGATTGCTGGCACGGCGACCGCGACGCCCACGGCGACATTCAAGCGGATGTGCAGCGGTTCCCTTCCGGGATCAGGGCCCTCGCCGATTATGTCCATAGCAAAGGGCTCAAGTTTGGCATCTACTCCGACGCCGGCTCGAAGACCTGCGGCGGGCGCCCCGGCTCACGAGGGTACGAGTTCCAGGACGCCGCCCAGTACGCCCGCTGGGGCGTCGACTACCTCAAGTACGACTGGTGCAACACCGCAACCCAGAATGCCGAAGCCAGCTACCGCACTATGCGGGAGGCACTCAACCACACCGGCCGTCCCATCGTCTTCAGTATGTGCGAGTGGGGCACCGCAAAGCCCTGGCTGTGGGCCGCCGGCGTCGGAAACCTCTGGCGTACTACCGGCGACATCGACGACAAGTGGGAAGGCAAGTTCGACTACAAGCTCGGCCTCATGACCATCGTCGACCTGAATGAGCCTCTATACCCTTTCGCCGGCCCCGGCCACTGGAATGACCCTGACATGCTCGAAGTAGGGAACGGCGGCATGACGCCCGACGAGTACCGTACGCACTTCAGCCTCTGGGCCATGATGGCAGCGCCTCTCAT
>CAZZYB010000113.1:0-9798 GCA_964658125.1 uncultured Acetobacteraceae bacterium
CGGGAATTCAAAACACTGTTGCCAAAATTTCCTTCCACGCTGCCGTGCAGTTGGTTGGTGCCGGGCTTGGTGAAAATTTCGATGCGGCTGTTGCCGAACTGGTCGTACTGCGCGGAAAAGGGATTCTGGTTGATCCGAATCTCGCGGATGGTGTTCTTGGGTGGCATCTGGCCGCCGCTGAAGCCGTCGACGTAAATCTGCGGCGGGTCGGTGGGGTCGATGCCCCCGAGCGCCTGGAGCTGCTGCAGCATGATCGCGGGATCGTCCGAAAAAGTGTCGAGCTTGTCTTCCTTGAAGACCATCGCGCTCTTGTTGTCGGCAGCGTCGGTGCTGAGACCGTCATTTCCGGTTACGCTGACTTCCTGCGTATCCGTCGCGATCTGCAACGTAATGTTCAGCGCCGCGTTGTGCGCCAGGGAAACAACCACTGCATCGCGGCTGTAAGTGCGAAAGCCCGGTGAGTCGACCGTAACGCTGTAGGTCGCCGGCGGCAACGTGAGGGTGTAGTGGCCGCTGTCGTCGGCGGTCGCGGTGCGGTCAGCAATGCCGCTGTGGAGATGAACGGTGGCGTGAGGAATCGCAGCTCCCGAGGGGTCGAGCACAGCGCCGCTCAGCGTGGCGTCCGTGGGCGCCTCGGCGTACATAGGCAGGACCGCGCAGACACACAGAAGCACGAGCGCGCGCACATAGCGCAGTGTGGTTTGCATAAACGTTTCCTTGTCGATTGAGCCCGGATGTACTGCTTGCACGCTTAGACCGGGGGCGGCCCGAACAGTTAGGCGACTCGCGTGAAATATCCGCACTTGTGACGAAAGATACACTCGACGTATGACACGACGTGCAGGAACGCGATCTCCGGCGTGGCTGGTGGGGATCACCTATCTTCCGTTTGGCCTGTACATGGGGTTCCTGATTTTCGGGCTGCAGTTTCTGCTGGGCGCAAGGGGGATGTCGGCGGATCGCATCTCGCTCCTGCAACTCGCGACCTTCATTCCCAGCTGGACGAGCTTTCTTCTAACGCCGTTGATGGACTGCGGTCTTCCGCGCAGGATCTGGGCATTCATCTGGGCGGCAGTCGCAGCGCTTTGCCTCGGCACCGGTTCCCTGCTGATGGACTACGCAGCGGCAGGGCATCCGATACCGATGGCGCTGGTGCTGCTGCTCGGCGCCTTCGCGGCGCAGATTTATTCGAGCACCATGGGCGGCATGACGCCGAACCTGATCGACGAAAAAGACACAGGAGCGGTGAGCGGTTGGCTAAACGTCGCAAACCTCGGCGGAACGGGCCTCGGAGCAACCATCGGCATCCTGATTGTCACGCACCTTCCGCTCCATGCCGCAGCCGCGGCGTTGGCCGCGGAGGTGTTTGCGCCGTGCCTGTTGCTGCTCGTGATGGCGCACGAGGTACGCATTCCGCGCGGCGTGGGCGAGACGATGGGACGGCTCTCCAGCGACATCTGGTCGCTGAGCAAGACGCGCGCTGCGCTGATTGGGCTGATCATTTTTGTGACACCATCGGCCACGTTTGCGGCGCAGAACTTGTTCGGCAACCTGGGCCGCGATTTTCATGCCAGCGATAGCGCCGTGACCTGGATCGGCGGCGTGGGCAACGCGATCATGTGCTCTCTGGGCGCGGCTTTGGGGGGATGGCTTTGCAACCGAATGGATCGGCGGGTGTTGTTCGTAGGGACCGGTGTAGTCGCCGCGGCAGCGACTCTGGGCATGGCGTTCGGATCGCGTACAGCGGTGGTTTTCCTCGTCGGCGTGTGCATCTATAACCTGCTTGCCGGGGTCAATTATGCGGCTGCGAGTGCGGTGGCTTTCGACATCATGGGTAAAGATAATCCTCTCGCCGTCACGCAGTACGCAATGCTCATGGCCGCTTGCAACGTAGCCATTTCGACCGTGCTATGGGGCGATGGGCGAGCCTATAAATTGCACGGTGCAAAGGGCGCTCTGGCGATGGATGCGGTGTTCAGCCTAGTGACTGGCTCGGTCATCCTGTTCGTCATCGCAAAGTGGGGCGGCTCAGGACGCGAACGAAGCCGCATCGCTGCCGACGAAAGCACTTCGGCCGCAATGGGCGGAGTGTAGTCTTCACTCGCGCGATGCACGATACTTGTATGGCGACCTTAAATGTTGTGTACGACCTTCAGGTGATGGATTCGATGGCGAAACAAAGCGTTCCTTCGGTGTTTGCGGGCAAGGCGTGGCAGCAGGTGCTGGCCCGCGATGCCAGTGCCGATGGACAATTCTTCTACGGCGTGAAGTCGACGGGCATCTACTGCAAGCCTAGTTGCCCCAGCCGGCGGCCGGAGCGGAAGAACGTAAGCTTCTATCCGACCCAGGCTGCGGCAGAGGCGGCTGGCTTTCGCGCGTGCCTGCGATGCGAGCCGCTGCGTGTGGCTCCGAAGGCCGATCCGCAGGCGGAAGCCATCGCGAAAGCCGCGGAGTTTATGTCCAAACACGCGGGACAGCGGACGTCCCTCGACGCTGTGGCAGAGGCCGCAGGTGTGGGCAAATTCGCCGTCATGCGCGGCTTCAAGCGCGTGCTGGGCGTGACGCCCGGAGAGTTCGCGCGGGCGCAGCGCAAAGAGCGCTTCCGCGAAAAAATCCGCACGCCGAAAATTTCCCGCGCTCCAATCACTGAAGCTGTTTACGAAGCAGGGTTCGGCTCCAGTAGCCGGCTGTATGAAGATGCCGATCAGACGCTCGGCATGTCTCCGACCGCTATGAAGGAAGGCGGCGCAGGCGAGACGATTCGCTACGCCGTAACCGCCTCGCCCCTGGGATCGATGCTGATCGCGAAGACCGACCGCGGTCTGTGCTCCGTGCTGTTCGCCGACAACGAAGGTGAAGCCGCGGTCCAGCTGCGCGAACAGTTCCCGCAGGCCGTATTGCGGCGCGACGATGCCGCCCTTGCGGCCTCCGTGAAGCTGGTGCTGGCCAACATGAAGGAGAATGCGAGCGCGGCGGCGCTTCCCTTTCATGTCAGGGCGACAGCGTTCCAGGAGCGCGTATGGCGGGCGTTGCGGGAGATTCCGCGCGGCGAGACACGGACGTATCAGCAGATCGCCGAGGCCATCGGCGCACCCGGAGCCGTCCGAGCCGTCGGCACCGCGTGCGGAGCGAATCCGGTGGCCGTGGTGGTGCCCTGCCATCGGGTCGTCGGCAGCAATGGCCGCTTGACCGGCTATCGCTGGGGAGTCGAGCGGAAACGGAAGCTGCTGGACATGGAACGAGCCGGTTGAACCTCGCCGGAAGGCCGACCCGCGCGCTGACGAACAAATTACACAAAAGTTGCATGTGGGTGTTAGGATTTCGATCATCTCCAGGCACAAAGTGTGGCATGCAACTCGCCACGCGATTCTTCAGCCATTCACCGACGAATGCGAGGGCGTCGCTCCATGAATTCTTTATCCAGACTCACAGTTTTTAGTGCCGGCTTTTTAACCCTTGCGATGTCTACAACGCCACTCCGGGCCGTCGACAAGGCTGCAATCAAGAGCCACGTTGCCTCGACTCAGACGGTCAGCTTCGACGTTTACATTCCGTTGCAGAACCGCGCGCAACTCGACAAAGACCTCGCCGATCTCCAGAACGTCAACTCGCCGAACTACCACAAATGGCTGAAGCCGGCCGAGGTCACTGCCCGATACGGTGCGACTCCCGCGCAAGTGCAGGCGATTCGCGATCAGCTTGCCGCTTACGGTCTGACCACCACGCTCCGCAATGGACGGCAGATTCACGTTACGGGACAGGCCAGCGCCGTGGAACAGGCCTTCGCGACCACTCTCGCCAATGGAACTTACAGCGACGGCAAGCCGACCGTCGCCGCACTTCAGCCGCTGGTGAAATCGGGAGCTATAGCTTCCACTCACGCTCTTGTGACCGGCCTCTCCGGCATGATCCGTATGAAGCCTCATTCGCAAAAGATGGCCACGCCTGACAACCGCTACGGCGCCGTCGGACCCTACTGGTTCGACGACCTCAAACAGGCGTACAGCTTTCCCAGCTACCAGGCGTTTACCGGCGCGGGAGCGACCATCGGCATTCTGATGGTCGGCGATTACAACAAGCACGACATGGACTTGTACTTCGGTCACGAGCACCTTGCCACCCCACACTATTCCACCGTCAACGTCGACGGCGGAGCCCCATTCGACGTCAATGGCTCCTTTGAAACTCACCTCGATCTCCAGCAGAGCGGCGGAATGGCCCCGAACGCCAACATCATCCTTTACAACATCCCCGACCTCAGCGACCAGAGCATCGTCGACGGCCTTTTCACGATCCTCGATGCGAACAAGACCGACGTGGTCAGCATGTCCTTCGGTGGACCTGAGCTTTTCTACACTGCCGCGGACAATGGAGGCGAGGATTTCACCGACATCCTGCTGCTTGAGGACGAAATTTTTGCCGCCGGCAATGCGCAGGGCATCACCTTCATCGCCTCGTCTGGCGACTCAGGGGCCAAAAGTGCCGTACCCGTCGAGTGCTTCAACTACGGCCCCAACTGCGGGTCTTTTCAGCTATCGGCAGAGTTTCCGGCCTCCAGCCCGCATGTTGTGGGAGTCGGCGGAACGAACCTGGTCACCACCCGCCCCGAACACGGCCCGAGTCTCAACTCGGCGTATGTGTCCGAGAACGCATACGGCGATCCCCTAACAGAAGACATCTTCTATGGGACCTCGGCAACCGGCGGATATTGGGGCTCGGGCGGCGGTGTTAGCATCGTTTTCCCCAAGCCTGACTACCAGACATACGTCAACACGGGCGATGGACATTTCCGCACCGTTCCTGACCTGTCGCTGCACATGGGCGGCTGTCCCGGTCCCAGGGGCGCGGCCATCTGCAACGCGAATGACAGCGCCGATCTGGAAGTGATCGGTGGCGGCCTTTACGGTGTCATCGGGACCAGCGCATCGGCTCCCGACTTCGCGGGTCTCACAGCCCTCGCGATCGAGAAGTTCGGTTCGCGTTTCGGGAATGAGAACTACTACATCTACGCCCTGGCCAATCTGCAGGCGTCCGGGTCTCTCAAGAATGTGTTCAATAACGCCGCCATCCGCGGCTTTAACGGCTACTACTATGCCAACGGTAAAGGGTACAACCTGGTAATTGGAAACGGAACGGTCAACGGCAAGAACTTCATGCTGGCGCCTTCCACCCCTGCTGCCGGCATTCCTCAAACTCCATCCAACCCGTAATCGAAGCAGTCTCACCCGGAAGGCCGGCCCCGTGCCGGCCTTCCGTCTTTAAGGCGTGCTGAAAAGAGCGTGCTGAAAAAAGCTTGTTTCGTTCAGGCTGTGGCTTCAGCCACAGCGCAAATGCCGCAGAATCAAATCGGCTTCAGCCGCTGAGGTAACGCCGCAGGCCAACAACCGCCCTTTTCAGCACCCTCTTAAGCCGTATCCGACCCGGATCCGCCTTGGTTACGAACATCGGATAAGACCCGTATATCGGTTTGATATCCTATTAGGGATCAATAGGAGACCCGAATGGCGACTGCAACACTGGAACAGACTGAGTACAAAGTAGCGGACATCACCCTGGCCGACTGGGGCCGCAAAGAAATCACCATCGCCGAGCACGAGATGCCCGGCTTGATGTCCATCCGCCGCAAATACGCCGCGGGCAAGCCCCTGCAAGGCGTGCGCATCACCGGCTCGCTGCATATGACGATTCAAACCGCCGTGCTGATTGAGACGCTGGTAGAGCTCGGCGCCACCGTGCGCTGGGCAAGCTGCAACATCTTCTCCACCCAGGACCATGCCGCCGCTGCGATCGCCGCATCGGGCGTGCCCGTGTTCGCCTGGAAGGGCGAGAGCCTTGAAGAGTACTGGTGGTGCACGGACCAGGCTCTGCGTCATGAAGGCGGCAAGGGTCCGCAGCTGGTCGTGGACGACGGCGGCGATGTGACCCTCCTCATCCACAAGGGCTACGAGCTCGAAAAGGGTGACCGCGAATGGGTTGATGCCGAGGCGCACTCGGCCGAAGAAGCGGTCATCAAGGCGCTGCTGAAGTCTGTGCACAAGGAAACGCCGACGCGCTGGACGGAAGTCGCCAAAGACTGGCGCGGTGTTTCGGAAGAGACGACGACCGGTGTGCATCGCCTGTACAAGATGCTCGAAGCAGGCAAGCTGTTGGTGCCGGCGATCAACGTCAATGACTCGGTGACGAAATCGAAGTTCGACAACCTGTACGGCTGCCGCGAATCGCTCGTTGACGGCATCAAGCGCGCCACCGACGTCATGATTGCAGGCAAAGTCGCCGTCGTCTGCGGTTATGGCGACGTTGGCAAGGGTTCTGCTGCCAGCCTGCGCGGCCTCGGCGCTCGCGTGATCGTGACCGAGATCGACCCAATCACCGCTCTACAGGCCGCGATGGAAGGCTACGAAGTGACGACCATCGAAGAGACGCTCGGACGCGCCGACATCTACGTCACCTGCACCGGCAACCTCGACATCATCACCTTCGACCACATGAAGCTGATGAAGGACCAGGCCATCGTTTGCAACATCGGACACTTCGACAACGAAATCCAGATGGCGCAACTGGACGGCGCCAAGGATGTCGTCAAACTAAACATCAAACCGCAGGTTGACCAGTACACGTTCCCCAACGGCAACAGCATCTTCGTGCTGGCTGAAGGACGGCTCGTCAATCTGGGCTGCGCGACCGGGCATCCGAGCTTCGTCATGTCCAATAGCTTCGCCAACCAGACACTGGCGCAGCTTGATCTCTGGGCCAACAAGGACAAGTACGAAGTCGGCGTTTACATCCTGCCCAAGAAGCTCGACGAAGAAGTGGCTCGGCTGCACCTGGAGAAGATCGGCGTGAAGCTGACGACGCTCTCGAAGGCGCAGGCTGACTACCTCGGCGTGTCAGTCGATGGGCCGTACAAGTCGGAACACTACAGGTACTAGGCTCGTTTCAGGTCGGAAGCCGCCGTGCCAGAATCATCAATTCTTCTCCTTCGGAGGGCAGGGATGTGTTCTGGGCCATGGCGGCTTCGATCGTTTCAGGGCTGTAGGGATCAGATAGCGCAAGCACCTGGAAGCCATATTCCGGAAGGTTCTTCTCGAAGAAATCGCGGCGCAAGGCCAGCGTGTGCTTTTCTCCAATCATTGGCGTCCACTTCGTTCCGAGTTCCCGTGCCAGGCGGCCGCCTGAGTTGGGGACAAGAATCATGGCCACTCCACCCGGCTTCAGGGCGCGCGCAAAGAACTTGAAAGGCTCCTTGAGCGATTGCAGGTGTTCAAGCACGTGCGAAGCGTAGATGCCGTCGAGCGAATTGGCAGGTACCTGATCGAGATCGCTTAGATCATCCAGGATCTCGACACCCAGTTCGTCGCGGCCGAACTGTGCACGCGGCTTCGATATCTCGAAGCCGATTACGTCATACCCGGCGTTCCTGAGTTGAAACGCTCCATAACCCCACGAGCAACCATAATCCATCACACGGCCGTGCGGAACAAGCCTTTTCAAGATACGGATGGACGCCTGGAAGTCTTTTGGAGAGCCTGCGAAATTCGCAGCCTTGAACTTCTCCAGAAGGGCGTGCTCCGGAAGCTCGGTCGTGAATCCCGTCTCCTGATATTGCTTCTGATAAAACTTTTCCTGGAACGATTCTGTTTCCTTGGGCCAGCGGAATCGCAAGCCACAGCCCTGGCATTCCCGAACTTGAAGGATGAAATTTTTCCTGTCCACCAACTTCGTTGAGGCGTTATTACAGTACGGACAATCCTTGTCCGTACCCATGTTCATCAAGATTCTGGCGAGAAAGTCCGCTCGTCTCATAGGGCTTCCTCCGGGCTTTCAAAACGTAGAAGTTCATCTGGACCACCTGAAGCATAGGGAAAACCCAGAATATCACTACGGTCTTAGAAGCTGCAGCAGTAAGCCTTGCCCCCGGGCTGCGTTCGACATACCTGCAATGCGAAAGCCGCCGATTTCGAGCTCGGCGGCCTTCATGCTTCCGTGCAAACGGGGTTAGCGGGGCGAGGTGTAGGCGTTGTGCTTATCGCGGTAGATGCGGCGCGATTCCTGGTTCTGCTGACGCGCCAGGGTGTGGCGGTCCTGCGCCGTCAGGTGGCCGTTATCCTGCGCGCGCATGCCGCGCTCTTCGCGGTTGATGCCACGCTCCTGGCGCTCCAGGCGTGCGGTTTCGCCCGGACGCAGTTCACCGCTGCGAACACCCTGACCGATGCGGTCCTGCTGATTTTCCTTGCGTGAGTTGATGTGATGGCGCTCGTATCCGTTGGTCTGCGCGAGGGCGGCTGAAGCGGGAAGAACGACGAGTGAAGCAGCGAGAAGTATGTGTTTGATATTCATGGCCGAGTGTCCTTTGCCCCCGGGAAGGGGGTGAAACTTTGCGCTGGCTTGGGTCTTGCTGCCAGCGCCTTCGTTTTAAAGGACACAGCTTCGGCGGGCGTGTTGTGGCGCCGAGGGAAACTATATTTTCGCGAACTGGCGCGACTTTGAAGAGGATTCAGGGTCGTGCGGCGAGGCTATGGAGTCGCGCTGGGAGAGTCGTAGTCGTCCGCTACGATGGCCTGCACCGCCGGCGCCGTCACGATCGGCGCGTCGATCAGGACTACCGTGCGCACTGCTCCCGCCGAGTACGCCGTCTGCGATCCCGTCAGCAGTGTGACGGTCGTCGAGATGGGGACAGTGCCGGTCGGCACAACTACGATGGCGTAGGTGCCGGTGGGTACGTTGATGTACCCCGTGGTCGCCGTAAATAACAGATTGGTCGCTACAGGCGCGCTGGTCGAAAGCTTGCCGCTGGTCGGTACGAGGTAAATGTCCACAGCGCCGACGCGAGTCGCCTCATCAATGAAGCGGAACGCGACCTGGCCGGCCGGCGCGGGAGTGTTCTGGTCGGTGAAAATGGTCTCCTGCAGGCTGGCGGCGATGTTTCCGATGATCGCCGTGTACTGCTTGCCCACCGTAAGCGTCTGTTTGGCGGACACCAGTTGTTGGCGGGTTCCGGCGGCATCGGCTGCAAAGGTATAGCTGCCCTGCGTCAAGGGGACGTAAGAAGTGATCGTTCCGAAACCGATGTTGTAGGCGACCGCTGAGGAGTTCTGGTAGACATCGAGCCCTCCGGTATCGGGGGACGCGTCGATGAAGCGGATCTGGGCGCTGTCGGTGGCGGTGGTCTGGATGCTCTGGCAGCCGGAGAGTCCCAGCGTCAGCAACCCAGCCGCGGTGAACCGGGCCAGCACTTTCGCGGAATGGCACAAAGGGATAGTCATCAACACACTGCCACCTTGAAACGCCGCAAAGCGCGCCCGGAAGACTTCCCTAACTCTACCCGATTTTGTTGCTGGCGCATCGCACCAAAGGTTGTAGGCGGATCAGTTCAGTACCCCTGGCTTTGCTGCGCTCCCAAGACAGAACCTGAAAAAGCGATTCGAGCACCTGCCGCAGTGGAACGGAAAGACGCGCAGAACGCTCAGATATCTCTCGCTGCCCCGCCGATGTGCGCGGCGAATTAGATCATGCTGTTTGCACATGGGGCAGGAGGGCTGTCTAAGCCTGTCGGCAATCGGTCTCCGGCTCTGTGTCATTGAAAACCCTGAGGTGTCATCTTGGCAATGAAGATGGTAAACCACCATTGGCGACTTGTCGGTCGCATGACTCCTGCCGATTTGGGGAAAGTTACTTCTTCTGCTTCGCGATCACCAGGTCTTTTACCTTGTCATAGGTAGCCGAAGGCACTACACCGCGCGAGGCAAGCTGGCTTTTATTGGCATAGGGACGACCTTTGATGATCTTGTCCGAATAGAC
>CAZZYB010000114.1:0-9785 GCA_964658125.1 uncultured Acetobacteraceae bacterium
GTGGAACAAACTCCGTGACCACAACGCGCGGCGCGCGATAGATCGCAGAGTGACCAGACTCGAACTCGGGAACTTCGGTGACCACAAGTACCTACAGGACGGAGTCTCAGAACTCCGCATCGACGTTGGGCCAGGATATCGGGTGTACTACGCCGCGGAAGGTAAGCAAATCATCATTCTCCTTTGCGCTGGCGACAAGAGTACGCAGAGCGAGGACATAAATCGGGCGTGTGCGAACTGGCGAGAATGGCAGTCCCGCGACCAGGAAGAGCAGGAGTGACGCATGAGTTTATCGAAGGCGAAAATTCCAAGAGATCGTAGCCATGACGACGCTATGGCAGAAGCATTTCAGGCAGATCCAGCTTACGCGGTGGACTTGCTAAACGAAATTCTCGAAGATGGCGAGCAAGGGGAACTACTCATCGTTTTGCGCCAGTTAACCAAAGCATTCGGTGGAGTCGCCGCCGTAGCGGAAAAAGCGAACCTCAACCAGACCCAGCTCTACCGCACCCTTTCAGAAGAAGGGAATCCGGCTTTGAGCAGCTTGGCCGCGATTCTCAAAGCAATGGGCTTCCGTTTGGCAATCGAAAGAACAACCTCCAAAGCAGCCTGAAGCCGCGCCCAACCCAAATCTTGTCAAGCCCCCGCGCCTGTGCAAAACTCCGCAAACCCGCATGAACACTAGCCAAATCCACCGAAAATAGTTTGCACACTTATCCGCTCAACTCGCTAGAATAGATATATCAAGTCAGTTTAGCGCCGTCCCAAAAAAATCGTCGCCCACCGCGATCCGCTAAGCCCTTTGGTGTCTATATTTTGCATGAAAGCCGCATGCAATCATACACTTACAAGGGATCCCTGGCGCGGCGCCCAACATTCTAAAGCACTTCCGTCCAAGATACCCCTTAAAGGGGGGAGGGGGGCACCCCTGCACTACAACCCCGGAGGCAGAGCATCCACTGACCGCATGTCGTACGCTGAAGCTAAATCCTCATGACGACAACCGCCGCAAATACCGCCATCCTCCTCATCGACTGCCCCGACCGCAAAGGCATCGTCGTCTCCATCATCAACTTTCTCGTCCAGCACTACGACGTCAACATCCTCAACGCCGACCAGCACCAGGACGCCGAACTCAGCCTCTTCTTCATGCGCGTCGAGTTCTCCACCGACAGCCCCACCTTCGCTGCCGACACCTTCAACACCCTCTTCAGCCCGCTAGCCGAGCAGTTCCAGATGAACTGGCGCATCGAATTCGCCAGCCAGCCACAGAACGTCGCGCTCTTCGTCTCGCAGTACCTCCACTGCCTCGCCGACCTGCTGCTTCGCCACCAGACCCACGAGTTCGACTGCAACATCGCACTCATCGTCAGTAACCACGAGAGCGCCCGCTCACTCGCCGACTTCCACGGCATCCCCTTTCACCATCTACCCGTAACGCGCGACAATAAGTCCGAAGCCGAATCGCAGCAGCTAGAACTTCTCGCCGCCAACAACATCGACCTCGTGGTCCTCGCCCGCTACATGCAGATTCTCTCGCCCGCGTTCGTCGATGCGTATCCTCGCCGCATCATCAACGTCCACCACTCGTTCCTCCCCGCATTCACCGGCGCAAAACCGTACCACGCAGCCTTTGAGCGCGGCGTAAAGCTCATCGGAGCAACCAGCCACTACGTCACAGCAGTCCTCGACGAAGGCCCCATCATCGAGCAGGACGTAGCGCGCGTCACGCAGAACGACCAGCTCCCCTCGCTCATCCAGAAGGGCCGCGACCTCGAGCGCCTGGTCCTCTCCCGCGCCGTCCAATGGCACCTCGACCACCGCATCCTGTCCTACGCCAACAAGACCGTAATCTTCGCCTAAACGCCGAGCTCCGCGCGAATCGCCCCGGCGATCGCCTCAGCATGCCGCGTCATCGCCTCTTCGCTCTCGGCCTCGATCATCACCCGAGCCAGCGCCTCTGTACCCGAGTACCGAATCACCACCCGCCCCGAATCCCGCAGCTCTTCCTCCGCCGCGCCAATCGCACTCACCACGGCAGGGAAGCCCTCGAGCGGCTTCTTCTCGCGCACCTTCACATTCAGAATCACCTGCGGAAAGTTCTTCAGATCGGCAATCAACTCACCCAGCGTCTTGCCGCTCCGATGCACCACATCCAGCACCAGCAGCGCGGTCAACAGACCATCGCCCGTCGTTGCTTTGGCAGGGAAGAGGATGTGTCCCGACTGCTCGCCGCCCAGCGACGCGCCGGATTTCCGCATCTCCTCCAGCACATATTTATCGCCCACAGGCGCGCGCAGCATCGATATCCCCGACCGCTTGAACGCCGCCTCAAGCCCCATGTTCGACATCGTCGTCGCCACAACCATATCGCCCGCCAGCAGCCCGCGAGCCTGCAGATCGCGCGCACAAGCCAGCATCACAGCATCGCCATTCACGACGTTCCCATGCTCATCCGCAAACAGTGCACGATCAGCATCGCCGTCAAACGTCACACCCATCGAAGCGCCGTAACGCTTCACTTCGGCAGCAACGATCTTCGGATGCATCGCGCCGCAGTGGTCGTTGATGTTGCGTCCGTTCGGAGAAGCATGAGTTACCTCAACAGTGCCCTTCAACCCGGCAAACAGCTCCGGCGCAACGGCACTCGCCGCTCCATTCGCGCAGTCGATCACGATGCTCCGGTTGTCTAACGAGATATCCGGAACTGCTTCCAGCAGGAACTGCACATACTCCGCGCGATAACCTTCATTCACTGCCGGCATCGCGTCATCGTGCTCCGGAACAGCACTCTCCGCAAGCACTCGTTCGACGCCCGCTTCCATCTCCAACTCAACCGCATCGGCAAGCTTGTATCCATCGCCTCCGAACACCTTGATCCCGTTATCCTGCCACGGATTATGCGACGCCGAAATCACCACCCCCGCACTGAACCCGTGCTTGCGTGCAAGGAACGCAATCGCCGGCGTAGTAATCACTCCCGCGCTCTCCACACGAGCGCCACCGGCACGCAACCCCGCAGCCAGCGTCCCCGCAATCCACGGCCCGCTCTCCCGCGTGTCCATCCCCATCACCACGCGCGGACTCTGCCCCAGCGACAACGCCAGCGCCTTACCAACCGCATAAACCGTCCGCTTGTCGAGCGGCGGTTCACCAGCAACCGCGCGAATCCCATCTGTGCCAAACATCTTGCGCATCGTTACTCCTGAATCATCGTCTCTACGATGCTAACCGGTTTTCGCCGTCATCCTGAAGGCAGTGCAGGACAACCGTATTACGTTTGCACGATGTGCTCTAGTTCTTCGTCGTAACAGTCGCGGTCAGGCTGCCTTGGGCGAGTCGCGCCGTTACAACCTCACCCTCAACAACCTTCGCAGAGGTGTACAACAGCTTTCCATCGGCACCATAAACCAGCGCATATCCCCGCTCCAGCACCCGCAGCGGACTCATCGCGTCCGCGCGCGCCCACACCCGTTCCACATGCTCGCTAAGCCGCCCCACAACAGCCACACCCGCACGCTCCAACCGTCCGCGCAGCAGTTCCAGACGGCGCACGTCGACAGCGAGACGCACTGCAACATTCTGCCTCTGCAACCGCGCTTCCAACCGCTCCAACCGCTGCGCGCGCGTTCGCATCAGCCGATCGTTAGCAGCCTGGACTCGAAACTCCAACTCATCCACACGTTGCGCACGCCGCCCCAGGCCATCGCGCATCCGCCGTAATACAACCTCCGCACTCAAACGCGAAAGCCTCTGCCGCGCTCGCAGCATCTCGAAGCTGCCCGCACGCAGCAACCGGCTTCCCAGCCGTGCGACGCGTTCTTCCACCCGATGCTGCGTCGCTGTCACCAGCTCCGCTGCAGCCGAAGGCGTCGGAGCGCACACATCCGCCGCCGCATCCGCAATCGTCGTATCGGTCGCATGCCCAATCCCCGCCACCACCGGCACCACACTCGCCGCGATCGCCCGCGCCACACGTTCGTCGTCGAAGCCGTGCAGGTCTTCCCAACTTCCACCACCGCGCGCCACGATCACCACATCCGCATGGCCCGGATGCGCCGTGAACCATCTCACACCTGCTGCAACTTCCACAGCGCATCGCGGCCCCTGAACCGCAGCCGGATACACCAGCAGATTCACCGCCGCATGACGCCGCTTGCAGACCTTCACAACATCCCGCAGCGCCGCCCCGTGCAAGCTCGTTACAACGCCAATACAGCGCGGAAACGCCGGCAGCGCGCGCTTGTTCTCGAACAGCCCCTCGCGCTTCAGCCGAGCCTTCAGCTCCTGCACCGCTGCCAGTTGCGCGCCGATGCCAGCGAGCTCCATCGTTTCGGCGATCAGCTGCATCTGGCCTCGGCTCTCGTACACGCTCAGCTGCCCGCGCAGTCTCACCGCGTCGCCGTCCTTCGGCTTGAAGCGCAACAGCGCCGCCTCGCGCCGGAACATCACCACCGACAGCTGCGCCGCTCCGTCTTTTAGCGTGAAGTAGCAGTGCCCGCTCGCTGCAGGCTTCCAGTTTGAAATCTCGCCTTCTACCGTCACCCGAGCATAGCGGCCTTCGATCAGGCTGCGCACTTCGCGCACCAGGCTGGCCACCGTCCACACCTTTGCCGTATCGGTCCGCGGAACCTCCCGCGCGCGCGGCTCCTCAACGTTCCCAAGCCGCACAGAGGCTTCCACTCGTGCAGGAGGTTGGACCTGCACAGCCGCTTCAACCGCATCGAACAAGCCGGGAAACGCCGTTTGCAGCTGTCGCCTTCGAGCTACAGGTTTTCGCTTCAGAAACATGTCCGCCGCGGTTGGGACATCGTCGTTTCGCGCCATCGTGACTCTGAGTTTACGCCGTCTTCAACAGCATGCTCGCCTCGCGCAGCAGGTCTTCCGGGCGGCAGGGTTTGCTCAGCACGTTCACCGGACGGCTCAACTGCAATGACTGCTCCCCCACCTTGGCCAGGTTGGTCGAGTAGGCTGTCAGCATCAGGATCTTGCAATCCGGCAGCTCGCGGTCGATCTTGGCAGCCAGCTCGAGGCCCGTGGTTTCGGGCATGGTCACATCGCACAGCAGCAGTTCAGGATCGTAGGTCCGGGCGCGTTCCAAACCCTCAGCAGCCGAGTAGCAGGCTTCAGCCTCGAAGCCGTTGGCGCGGAAGATCAGACTCAATGTGTCGGCTACAAGCTTGTCGTCATCCACTACAAGTACACGCTGCTTCATTTCGACACCTCGGCCCCGGGGATCCGTTCTCCGCTTCAATAGCGTTCAAAGGCAGGCTAGAAGTAGCACTAAAAGAACAGACGCCGTAATGAGAATAGAGGAGTTCAGAAGGCCAGAAATGCAAGTGAACAAAATGTAATGCTGGTGCGTCGAGCGTATTCGCAAAGGAAAACAATTACAGTCTCTTACATGACACATGCAGGCTTATTTATCACCGGGTCTATCCTCCTCTGCGTGGTCCTGCTGGATGCCTTCCAGACCATCATCCTGCCGCGCCGGCCAGCGGGGCGCTTGCGTATCACACGCCTTTTTTTCCTCGCCACGTGGATCCCCTGGCGCGGCACCTGCAGCCTTTTCAAGACCGGCAAGATGCGTGAGCAGGCGTACAGCGTCTACGGCCCACTGTCGCTGCTCATCCTGATTGTCGTGTGGGCGCTATTCCTCATCGTCGCGTTCGGATTGATGCTTTACGGCCTCGGAGCGCCGCTGCAGGATCCCATCCATCCCCTGACCGACCTCGGTCGCCTGCGCGACTGCTTCTACGCCAGCGGTACGACCCTCTTCACGCTTGGCCTGGGCGACATCACCCCGACCACCCAGTTCGCCCGCGGCCTTATGGTCTCGGAAGCCGGTGTCGGCCTCGGTTTTGTAGCTCTCGTCATCGGTTACGTTCCGCTCCTTTACACCACCTTCTCACGTCGAGAAGTCGCCGTAGCCCTGCTCGATGCCCGCGCCGGGTCCCCGCCCACCGCCGGCGAGTTGCTCCTGCGCCACTCCTTCGAAGGCGGCCACGAAGCCCTTGCGCAACTCCTCATCGAGTGGGAGCGTTGGTCAGCCGAGATGCTCGAATCTCACATCTCCTACCCCATCCTCTGTTACTACCGCTCGCAGCACGACAACCAGTCCTGGCTCTCGGCCATCACGTCCATTCTCGACGCCTGCGCCCTCCTCATCACGACCATCGAAGGCCCCAGCAGCCGCCAGGCCCAGCTCACGTTCGCCATGGCGCGTCACACGCTGGTCGATCTCGGCCACGTCTTCCACCTCGAGCCCGTCGAAAAACGCCTTCGCGAGTCGCCCCGGCAGCGCCTCTCCGAAGCAGAGTTCGCCCGCCTCTGCGAAGCCCTCACCCCTGGCGGCCTGAAGCTCTGCGCCGCAACCGACACCCGCGCCCGCCTCGCCGCGATCCGCCTACTCTACGAGCCCCACGCTCAGGCCATGTCACAGTACCTTTGCATGGACCTACCTCTCTGGATGCCTCCACCCCGCGACCCCGCGCGCAAACCGGACCAGTGGACTACGGTGAAGAATCTCCGCGCCCCCCTGAACACCCAACACGTCAGCTCTCAATCCACAGCCTGGCGACTCACCGACGACGACTCGCATCCACTTTAGCCAGCCGATTCCACCTCACCCGCTCCCATCAACACTAACGACCGTTGCGCAAACGGCGAAAACAACAGCAACGCCGTACAAGCCACTGCCAAACCAACGTTGATATGGTGCAGCAACAGAAACGGTGACAGCGACCACAGCATATCCGCTATCACCAGGGCCGGCCACATCTTCAGAAACTTTACCCGAGCCCCCGGAGCATGCATCAGCACCATCGAGATTACGAAAGCTCGCACCGGAATCAACAGCGCAGCCGTCACCACCAGCACCGTGAACAAAAGCGTCCCCTGCGATAGAACCGAAAGCAGTTCGTCAATCTCCGTCAGGTTCGCCAGAGCTCCCACGTAGAAGCCGACGTACATCAGCTGCAGCGCAACAAAAAGCGCCCGCACCACCTTATGCGACGTCTTCGGTAGCTCTTCCGGCGAAGCCAGTATCCGGTTCAGAAATTGAGGCTCAGGTTCCGCCGCGGGAACGGATGCGAGCGGCTCCACCCCAATCCGCTCCACCGGAGCCACAAACCGATACCCTCGCCGCGCCAGCGTCTCCACAAACCGCGGATTGCCCGCCGTATCCCCCAGCGCCTCGCGTATCCGGTTCACCGCAGAGTTCACACCGTGTTCGTAATCGACAAACGTTCCATCCGGCCAAAGCTCGCGCGAGATCTCCTCCCGCGTCAGCAGCTCTCCGGGCCGATCCAGCAACAACATCAGCACCTGGAACGGCTGCGCATTCAGCTTGATCCGAACCCCCTGCCGTCGCAGCTCCCCCACGGAGCGGTCGGCCTCGAACACCCCGAAGCGATACCGCCGACCTGAACTCGAATCCGCCATAACGTGCGTCCAGTGTAAGCGAACCTCCCCTCACCACGATGTACATCTCGGCCTAACCACAATCGCCGCCATCACTTACGCCGGAAGAAACAGATGAGGCCCAATCCATTGCCTCTCCGCTCTACAGCGCGCAAAGTCGAAACCATGAAGCGCCCCCGAACCCTCTCTCCCCTCTACGGGCTCCTGATTTGTCTCGCCGCCCGGGCCGAACCCACCCCCGCCGCGACCGCCGAGTTCAACGCCTACACCAGCCGCCTCCAATTCCGGCTAGCCCAGCAACACCGCTCCCCGGCCGCCTTCCTCGTGCCGACCCCGAACAGCGAAGCCCGCCTCCGCAGCGGCGAACTTATCGTCGAAGAAATCACCCCCTCCGGCGGCCAGCCGCTGTCCGGCGCCCTTCTCCACCACTGGCGCGGCACCGCCTTCGCACCCGGAGCCCACGCCGCCGACTTCGAGCGCCTCATGCGCGACTTCAGCAACTACCCCCAGCACTTCGCGCCAGAAGTCCTCCAGGCAAAAGTCCTCGACCACCACGACGACCGCTTCCAGGCTTCCATGCGCGTCCGCCAACACCACGTCATCACCGTAGTCATGGACTCCACCTACAACGTCGACTTTGGCCGCCTCGACTCCCGCCACGGCTACAGCATCTCGCAGAGCACCCAGATCAGCGAAATCGCCGCCGCTGGTACGCCCGGAGAACGAACCCTCAACGCAAGCAAAGAACACGGCTTCCTCTGGCGCCTCAACACCTACTGGAGCTACGAAGAGCGCGACGGCGGCCTCTACATGCAGGTCGAATCCGTCTCGCTCTCGCGCAGCATCCCCCGGGGCCTCGGCTGGGCGGTCCGTCCGTTCGTCGAGAGCGTTCCCCGCGAGTCCCTCGAGTTCACCCTCCGCTCCGCCTGCACCGCCATCTCCACCCCGAAAGGAAAAGCATGAACCTCGTCGCGACCACCCCCTTCAGCAGTGCACGCCGCATCAACCGATCGCTCACGGCATCGGCAGAAAAGCGCATCCTCATCTGGCTAGCCAACCACGCCCCAACCTGGCTCACCTCCGACCAACTGACAATTCTCGGCCTCGCCGCCCAGATCGCCGCCGGCCTCTTCTACGCCCTCTCCCGCTTCGACCGCCGCGCCCTCCTGCTCGTCATCCTCTGCCTCGCCCTCAACTGGCTGGGCGACAGTCTCGACGGCACCCTCGCCCGCGTCCGTCAGCAGCAACGCCCCCGCTACGGCTTCTACGTCGATCACATCGTCGACGTCTTCGGCTCGATCGCCCTCATGTCCGGCCTCGGCTTATCCGGCTTCCTGCACTGGCAAGTAGCGATCGGCATGCTCATCGGCTTCCTCCTGCTCTCGAGCGAAAGCTACCTCGCCACCTACACGCTCAGCTGTTTCGAAATGTCGCAAGGCATCTTCGGCCCCACCGAAATCCGCATCCTGCTCGTCATCGGTAACGTCGCCCTCATGCGCAGCCCGTACTCCACCGTCTTCGGACACAAGCTCCTGCTCTTCGACCTTGGCGGCGCCATCGCGTCAGTCTGCATGTTCGCAACGGCAATCCTCGTCACGCTCCGCCACACATCCGAGCTCTACCGCCATGAGCCGTTGAAAGCCCCGCTCCCATGAACCCCTTCACCCGCTGGTGCAAGTTCAACCTCGTCGGAGCCATCGGCATGGCCGTGCAGCTCAGCACGCTCGCACTCCTCACCCGTGCCGCCCCCGGCCATTACCTCGCAGCCTCAGCCATGGCCGTCGAGCTGGCCATCCTGCACAACTTCATCTGGCACCTGCACTACACGTGGCGCGACCGCCGCACGCCGGCAGTCTTCGCTCAACTAATCCGGTTCCACCTCTCCAACGGCCTGGTTTCGATCGCCGGAAACCTTATCCTCATGCGCCTCCTCGTCCTCGAGGCGAACCTGCCAGTCATCGCCGCTAACATCATCGCCATCCTCTGTTGCTCAATCGTCAACTTCACGCTCGGCAACACGTGGGCCTTTCGCCCGCAGCCACCACCGATTCAAAGTTAGCCACAAACAAAGAGGGCCACCTCTCGGCGGCCCTCTCGAACATCATCCTGCGAAGACTTACTGCAACTGCGGCGGTCCACCGCGACCACCCGCAGGCGTCGGATTCAGTTTCTCCGCAGCCAGCGCGCCGATCGGTCCCGGTTTACCCTTCGCGTCCTTATCCTTATCCTTCAACTGCGCATAAATCTTCTTCGCTTCTTCCGGCTTACCTTCAGCCTCATAAAGCTCCGCAAGCTGAATCTGCGCCATCCCCGGAGGCACGGTCGAAGCATTACCCTTACCCAGCTCCTGGTACAGCGTGATC
>CAZZYB010000115.1:0-9631 GCA_964658125.1 uncultured Acetobacteraceae bacterium
GTCGTGCGCGATCCCAAAGAACATCCCGAAGCTGTTCTCGCCGACTTCACTCGCCCCGACCCCGCCCGCACGTTCGAGCTGGGTGACGTCGCCTTCGTCTACGGCAGCCGCTGGAAGCAGCGCTACTTCACCAAACGCGGCGATGACTATTTCGTCCTGCCCGCTCAGTGGGATGTAAAGAAAGCTAAATGGCTCCCCTACCATGTTGAAAAGGGCACCGACTGGTGGGTGCCCTTCTACGGCGAGAGCAACTTCGAGCGGCCCACAGGCCCTCTCTGCGACGGCTGCCACTCCGTCAACTACAACCTCGCAACAAAGCAGGTGACCGAGTGGAACGTGGGCTGCGAGAAGTGCCACGGCCCGGGCAGCCTCCACGCCGCCCATCCAACGAAAAAGAACATCGTGAATCCCGCGACGCTTGATCTCGTTCGCGGCAACGATACCTGCATCCAGTGCCACAGCCAGGGACAGCCTCTCTCCAACCCCATCGCCGGTAAGTATTACGACTGGCCAGTGGGTTACGAACCCGGCAAGAAGCTTGCCGACTTCTGGAAGCTCGAAGAACTCAAGCCCGGTGTAACCAACTTCTATCAATTTGCGGATATGACCGCGCACAAGAACCGCATGCAGGGCAACGACTTCGTGCAGAGCAACATGTACCACCGCAACATCCGCTGCTTCGATTGCCACAACGTGCACAGCAACGAGAACACCGCCAGCGTGATCGCGAAGGGGAACGCGCTCTGCCTGCAATGCCACACGGCGCAAAATCCGGCAGGCCTCAAAGGCACGGTCCCAGAGCATACCCACCACGCTGCCAATAGCGCCGGAAGCCAATGCACCGCCTGTCACATGCCCCGCATTGAGCAGACCATCAAGGACAACTTCGTCGGCAGCCACACATTCCGCTTCATCTCTCCGGTCCTCACGCAGCAGTCCGGGATTCCCAACCCCTGCACCTCGTGCCACTCGGACAAATCGAACGAGTGGGCGCTGAAGGAACTTCGCGGCTGGGACAACGTATCTCCGTGGCGAGTGGCACAATGATGCGGGCCCCCTTGCGAAACCATCCTCCTTGTCACAAGATTCTCCTGGAGTCCTCTATGAAGAAGCTCTTCTGCACTGCCGCCCTCCTCGTCACCCTCTCTGCACCCCTCGCGCTCGTTTCACAGCAGCCCCCGATTATCGATCGCCAGCTCTTCTTCGGCGAAATCCAGATCGCCGGCGCGCAGATCTCTCCCGACGGGCAGTGGATCTCGTTTCTGAAGCCCTACAAAGGCACGCGCAACATCTGGGTGAAGAAGGCGAGTGAACCCTTCAGCGCCGCGCGTCCTGTAAGCGCGGAGGCGGCACGACCTGTTCGCAACTACTTCTGGAGCCGCGATGCGAAGTACGTCCTGTACACGCAGGATGCGGGCGGCGATGAAAATTTCAACGTCTATGCCATCGATCCCACCCAGGCTGCCGACCCGAAAACGGGCGTTCCTGTCACCCGCGCACTGACCAACCTCAAGGGTGTCCGCACCGAGATCTTCGCCGTGCCAAAGTCCAAACCGGACGTCCTTTACATCGGCCTTAACGACCGCGACCCGCAGTGGCACGACCTCTACGAACTCCACATCTCGACCGGAGAAAAGAAGCTGCTTCGCAAGAACACCGAACAGATCGCCGGATGGGACTTCGACAACGCTGACAACCTGCGCCTGGCCGAGCGCACCAACAAGGCCGGAGATACCGAAGTGCTGCGCGTCGATCCTGACGGCTTCAAGCAGATTTACAGCTGCAGCGTGCTCGAGGGTTGCGGCGTCGCAGCCTTCACAGCGGATAACCAGCAGATCTATCTCATCACCAACAAAGGCGCGCTTGACCTCAGTGAACTGGAGACGATGGATCCAGCCACCGGCGTAATTACGAAGATGGAAAGCGATCCGGAGAAGCGAGTCGACATCCAGGGCGTGATCACGTCGGACGTCGATCACCACGTGCTCTACACCGAATACGAAGACGACCGCGACCGCCTCTACTTCAAGGACAAGGCGTTCGAAAAGGAGTATCACTGGCTCGAAACGAAGCTGCCCGGCATGCAAATCAACTTTGGATCGCGCTCGAATGACGAAAACCTCTGGATCGTCAGTGCGACCAGCGCTGTGGAGCCCGGTGAAACGTACCTCTGGAACCGGAAGGCGAAGACCCTCGCACTGCAATACCGGATTCGTGAAGAGCTGCCCCGGGCATCCCTTTCAGACCGCAAGCCGTATCACTTCAAGTCCTCCGACGGCCTCGACATTCCCGCTTACCTGACGCTGCCCAAGGGACTCCTCGCGAAGAACCTGCCGCTGATCGTACTTCCGCATGGAGGTCCGTGGGGACGCGATACACCCGGTTACGACACCTTCGCGCAGTTCCTCTCCAACCGCGGTTACGCGATCCTGCAGCCCAACTTCCGCGCCTCCACCGGCTACGGCAAGCAGTTCCTGAACGCCGGCAATGGCGAGTGGGGCCGCAAAATGCAGGACGACCTCACCTGGGGCGTCAAGGCGCTCGTTGCCGACGGTACAGTCGACGTCAAGCGCGTGGGAATTTTCGGCGGCTCGTACGGCGGATACGCCACACTCGCCGGTGTAGCCTTCACGCCCGACGTCTACGCCGCTGCAGTCGCTTACGTCGCGCCGTCGAACCTGATCACGCTGCTCGACGCCATCCCGCCCTATTGGGAAGCAGGCCGCAAACAGATGTACACACGCATGGGCGATCCCACCACCGCGGACGGCAAGGCGCTGCTGGTAGCGGAGTCGCCGCTGACCAAAGCCAAGTCCATTGTGACGCCGCTGATGGTCGTGCAGGGCAAGAACGATCCTCGCGTCAACGTACGCGAGAGCAGCCAGATTGTTGCCGCGGTGCGCGACAACGGCAAGCCCGTCGAGTACCTCGTCGCGCCCGACGAGGGCCACGGCTTCGCGCGCCCAATCAACAACCTCGCGCTGGTGACAGCGATGGAAAAATTCTTTGCCAAGTATCTCGGTGGCCGCTACCAGACGGACGTTCCCGCCGATGTAGCGGAGCGCCTGAAGGTCCTGACCATCGACCCGAAGACGGTGGATGGGTCTGTGACTCTCAAGGGGCCACTTGCCGCACCCGCGAACTAACACCCCGGCATCGGAGTGCGTTCGCCGCAGCGGACGCATTACGATTCCAGCATGAACGAAAACGCTTCTGACTTCGCCCCGGTTTTGAACGCGGCTCTGCGCCACGCGTTAGCGCACGTTGCTCCCCATGAGAATTCACCGATTGCGCCGACCGTCGCCATCGACGACCTGCGACGCCGCCTCGATCTGCCCCTCGGTGACTTCGGTCTCGACCCGGTGCAGGTACTGGAGGAACTGGTTGCCGCGACGCGCGACGGTCTCTCCCGCACCACCAGCGGGCGCTTTTTCGGCTGGGTCATCGGCGGCGCTCTTCCCGCAGCTCTGGCCGCCGACTGGATGACCTCCGCCTGGGACCAGAATGCGGCCATGTGCGCCGCGTCTCCCGCCGCTTCGGTCGTCGAAGAAACCGCCGGACGTTGGCTCAAGGAAGTCCTCCGCCTCCCGTCTCCAGCAAGCTTCGCGTTCGTGACCGGCTGTCAGATGGCGCACGTCACCTGCCTCGCCGTCGCGCGCCATGCAGTGCTCAAAGCTCGCGGTTGGGATGTGCGTCAGGACGGCCTCGCCGGCGCGCCCGCCATCCGCATTCTCACCAGCACCGAGCAGCACAGCACCATCGTCCGCGCCGTGCGTCTGCTCGGACTTGGCGAACGCCACATCGAGCAGCTTCCAGCCGATGCAGACGGCCGCCTCATCGTCACGGGCCTACTCGCCGCATTGCAGCGCGTACCCGAACGCCCCGCCATCGTCGTGCTTCAAGCTGGCGACGTCAACATCGGCGCCTTCGACGACTTCGCCACCCTCGTCCCTCTGGCGAAAAGCTTCGGCGCGTGGGTGCATATCGACGGCGCGTTCGGTCTCTGGGCAGCGGCAAGCCCGAAGCACCGCCACCTGCTCGCAGGCGCGGAGTTAGCCGACTCCTGGACCACCGACGGCCACAAGTGGCTCAACGTGCCGTACGATTCCGGCTTCGCGTTTGTCGCCGACGGCGAAGCCCACCGCGCCACCATGTCGCAACAGGCTGCCTACATCCCACAGTCCACCAGCGCACGGGACCAGGTCGACTGGACACCCGAATACTCGCGCCGCGCACGCGGATTTGCGACGTACGCAGCGCTCCGCCAACTCGGTAAGCAGGGCATTGCAGACCTCGTCGACCGCTGCTGCGCCCATGCCGCCGCGCTCGTCGAAGGCATGGGTAAACTGGACGGCGTCGAAGTCCTCTGCCGCCCGCAAATCAACCAGGGCCTCGTGCGCTTTCTCGACCCCACGAGCGAAGCAAACCACGATGCCCATACCGACCGCATCATCTCAGCCATCCTTGCTTCCGGCGAAGCACTCTTCAGCGGAACAACCTGGCGCGGAAAGCGTGCCATGCGCATCAGCGTAAGCAACTGGCAGACCTCTGGAGAGGACGTTGACCGCGTGGTTCGATGCGTCGCCGCGGTTCTTAAGCCGACCAACAGCCCTGGCTAGCGATCACGAATATCTCCCGCGGGGCAATCGGCGCTGGTACGCTTGTCCCCAAGCCTGATCTAAACTTCAGCCAACATTGGAGGGTTTCGTTTATGAAGTTTCTTCCCATCATCTGCCGCGTCCTGCTGGGCCTGATGTTCGTCTTTTTCGGAGCGAACGTCATTCATCCATTCCTGCCCATGCCTCCCGCGCCGCCAGCCGACTCTCTTCCCGGACACTTCATGGCGGCAATGGGTCCCAGCGGTTACATGAAAGTCGTCGGAGTATTCCAGGTTCTGGGCGGAATCCTTCTGCTCATCGGCGGAACGGTGCCGCTCGGCCTGGTAATCCTCTGCCCGATCATAGTCAACATCCTTCTCTTCCATTTGCTCATGGCAGGCGGGCAGGGCATTGCACCCGGAGGCTTCGCCGCTCTTCTCGCGATCCTGCTGATCTACTTCTACCGGACCAGCTTCTATGGCGTTCTCAATACGAAGGCAACGCCCGCATAAAACTCCGCAGGCTGCGAAGCGCACCGCTGACCTACTCGGCGGTGCGTTTCTTTTTTGCGGGCTTGACGGGCTTGACAGCCGTTTTAGCTGCAAGCAGCTTCCGGCGTTCGCGGACGACCTTCTCCCGAGCCGTCGGCGCCAGCGCCAGCAAATCCACAACACGTTTCGGCAGCTTTCCCAGCGTGATCTCGTGCGCTGCGCGAAGCTCGCGCTCCCACTCCGCATTTCGCCAGGCAGACCAGCGCTCCGCCGCAACCCAATGTATGCGCGCCATGTAGGGTGCCGGGAAAAGTCCGTCACGCTCTACCAACTCCGCAAAACGCTCAGCTCCGGCGCTGTAGGAAACCACCCCGTGAGCGCTGCCGTCGAGATTGATCAGGCAGAACATCTTCCCGCCGATCGCCTTATCCCCGACCCAGAACACGAGGTTGTCACCCCACTGCTGCGTCTCGACAACATGCGGCAGTGTCAGCAGAAACGCGCGTGCGCTCTCGGCATCCATAGCCTCAAAGTATAAGGGCGAGCGGGGAAGAGGATCAGGACTTCTCGCGCTTGCTCGCGGCGGCGGCTTTGCTGTCTGCCTTCTTCTCAGCAGCTGTCTGTTTAGCCTTGGGCTCGCAGCTTCCCTTCGTCCCGGCCTTGGTTCCGGGTACGCGTTGAAATCCGGGCCAGCAAGCAGCCCCTTCGCCCGTGCTGCGTTTCGATTTCTTCAAAGCGGTTTTCTTTGCCGATGCCTTCTTCGCGGTTGCCATTCAGCCTTAGAGGCATTTCGACGATGAGTGGTTGACTGGAATCCTTCAGCGCAGCCTTAATCGGATCGGGCCGCTGGCCGTCCTGCCGTCCACAACTTGTCCGCCTTGCGTGACGACGATCTTCCCCGCGGCCACCAACCTCTGGGCCGCAGCCCGCGCAGGATCCATCAACCGCTCCCACGCTTCTCGCTCATCGCCGGCCACAGCACGTGCAGCCTCGCTGGGGCAGATCGTCTTGCCCTCGCCACGTTGAGCAAGCAGCTGCAGAATCTCGCGCTCTAATCTCTTCTCTTCGGTCATCGCAGCGCACCTTCTATACTTTGAGATGCCGACATGACCACACCCACGCAAAGCTTCCCGCCTGTAGACGATCAGCTGGACCTTATCAACAAGGGCGTCGCCGAACTCATCCCCGCAGCCGACTCCCCCGCCAAGGATGCCCTCCGCGCGCGCCTCGAACAGTCGCGCATCAAGGGCGTCCCGTTGCGCATCAAAGCCGGATTCGACCCCACCGCACCCGACCTGCACCTCGGGCACACAGTGCTCATGCGCAAGCTGCGCCACTTCCAGCAGCTGGGCCACACCGTCATCTTCCTCATCGGAGACGCGACAGCCCTCATTGGCGATCCCACAGGCAAGGACATCACCCGTAAGCCGCTCACGCGCCAAGACATCGCCACCAACGCCGAGACGTACAAGGAGCAAGTCTTCAAAATTCTCGACCGCGACCGCACGGAGGTCCGCTGGAACTCCGAGTGGCTGGACAAGCTTGGCTTTGAGGGGATGATTCGGCTCGCTGCGAAAGCCACCGTTTCCCAAATGCTGGAGCGCGAGCATTTTCATAAACGTTTTCAGGACGAACAGCCGATCCATGTGCACGAACTGCTCTACCCGATGGTGCAGGGTTATGACTCCGTCATGCTCGAGTGCGACGTCGAACTCGGCGGCACCGACCAGAAGTTCAACCTCATGCGCGGCCGCGATTTGCAGCGCGACGCCGGGCAGCCGCCTCAGATCGTTCTAATGACGCCTATCCTCGAAGGCCTCGACGGGGTGCAGAAAATGTCTAAGTCCCTCGGCAACGCCATCGGCATCCAGGAACCCGCTGCCGAAATGTACGGCAAGCTCATGAGCATCTCCGACGAACTCATGTGGCGCTATTGGACTTTCCTCACCGACCTCCCTCAGTCGCAGATCGATGCGATGCAGGAGCAAGTCGCACGCGGCGAGCTACACCCAATGAAGGTCAAAAAGGACCTCGCCGAAACCATCACCGCAGACTTCCACTCAGCCGAGACCGCGCGCCACGCCGCCGAAAGTTGGGCCACGCAATTCCAGCAAAAGGGCGTCGCGGAAGACCTTCCCGTCGTCTCGATTTCGCTCGCGACAGAAGGCCTGCACTCGCCTGCGCTCGACGACGCCAGCACTGAACCCACGTTGCGCCTGCCCAGGCTGCTACAGCTAGCCGGCCTCGCCTCCTCAACCGGCGAAGCCACCCGCAAACTCAAGGAGAACGCCGTCTCCGTAAACGGTGAAAAATTTGCGTCGATGGTCGTCGCTCAGTCGAAGCTCGGCGAGCATCCCACCCTGCGGCTCGGCAGGAAAGCTGTACAGATCGAGTGGGTACCCTAGGCGTACACTGGGCATCCAAAGCCTATGGCGCTGCAGACAGCCAACATCGTCGGCTCCGGACCCAACGGCCTCGCGGCCGCCATTACGCTGGCGCAAAAGGGCGTGCAGGTCACCGTATACGAACGCCGCGCCGAGCTCGGCGGCGGGCTGACAACGGCAGAACTCACCCTGCCCGGCTTCCATCACGACGTAGCATCCTCGGTCTACCCGCTGGGCATCGCATCGCCGTTCTTTCGGACGCTTCCCCTCAAACACTACGGTCTGAACTTCATCCAGCCTGACGCTCCGCTGGCCCATCCGCTCGACGACGGCACAGCCCTCACGCTGGAGCGGTCTATCGAAGCAACCGTTTCGCAACTCACCCGGCACGATGCCCGCGCCTGGCGAACCCTGCTCGGGCCGCTGGTCGACGACTGGGACACCCTCGTCACTCAGCTGCTGCAACCCCTGATGAGCCTCCCGAGCCATCCGCTCGGCCTCGCCCGCTTCGGCATGAGCGGAGCCATGCCCGCAGCCGCGCTCGCCAGGCTCCGCTTCCGCGACGAGCGCACCCGCACGCTGCTCGCCGGCTGCGCGGCACATTCGGTACTGCCGCTCACGCATTGGGGAAGCTCCGCCGCCGGGCTCGTTCTAGCCGCTGCCGCGCATACCACCGGCTGGCCCATCGCCGCAGGTGGAGCGCAAGCCCTGTCGAAGGCGCTGGCACGCCATCTCCACGCTCTCGGCGGACGCATCCTGCTAAACGCCGACATCGAAGACATCTCGCAACTCGACCCTGCCGACGTCACCCTCTTCGACACCGGCCCGCAGGCTGTCGATCGCATCGCCGGCGCAGCCCTCACCACCAGCTTCCGCACCCGCATGAGGCACTACCAATATGGGCCCGGAGCCTTCAAAATTGACTGGGCGCTCTCCGAACCCATCCCCTGGACGGCTGCCGACTGCCGCCGAGCCGCCACCATCCACCTCGGCGGTTCGCTCGCCGAAATCGCCCGCTCCGAAGTAGCCGCCTTCAAGGGCCAACCCTGTGACCGGCCCTTCGTCCTGCTCGTCCAGCCCAGCCTTTTCGACCCCACCCGCGCGCCCGAAGGCAAACACACGGCCTGGGCCTACTGCCACACTCCCAACGGCTCCACCCGCGACCTCACCCGCATGATTGAAGCGCAGGTAACCCGCTTCGCACCCGGATTCCAGGACTGCATCCTCGCGCGCCACACCCGCAACTCCGCGCAATTGGAAGCCTGGAACCCAAACCTGGTCGGCGGCGATATTTCCGGTGGCGCGATGACCATTTCGCAGCTGATAACGCGCCCCACAGCGCACCTATACCGCACCAGCAGCCCGAGAATTTACATCTGTAGCGCATCAACGCCGCCCGGAGGCGGCGTTCATGGCATGTGCGGTCATCTTGCGGCGCTTGCGGCGCTCAGCGATCACAGCTGAAGCGTAGCCTACGCGGATGAACTTTCTTCTGCGCGCGCTTCCACAGCGGCAGCTTCAGGCGCGGCGGCTGCGACCGGCGCGGACGGCCGTGGCGGTCTGGGAGCCGCAGGAGGCTGCTGCACTTCCGCCTTCTTCACCGGCGCAATGATCGCGTGCAGAGTAGTGCCTTCCATGCGCGGCATAAACTCCACCACGCCGGCTTCGCCCACATCCATAATCAACCGGTTGATGATCTTGTAGCCCAGGTCGCGATGCGCCATCTGGCGCCCCTTGAAGCGCAGACTGGCCTTCACCTTATCGCCTTCGGTCAGGAACCGCACAGCCTGATTCTTCTTGGTAATGTAGTCGTGCTCGTCCACGTTGACCGAGAACTTTACTTCCTTGATAACAATGATCTTCTGCTTCTTACGCGCAGCGCGATCGGATTTGTCTTTCTCGTATAGATATTTGCCGTAGTCCTGAATCTTGCAGACGGGAGGCACAGCGTTCGGCGAAATCTCGACGAGGTCGAGCGACCGTTCGCGCGCCATCTTCAGGGCGTCAAAGGGTGCCATGACGCCAAGCTGTTCGCCGTTCTCGTCGATCACGCGGATTTCGCGTGCACGAATACGCTCGTTAGTGCGGATAAAGGATTTGGCGGAACGTTTATCGATTGGTGGAATAGTCAGCCTCCATGGCTCACTTCAGCGGCCAT
>CAZZYB010000116.1:0-9543 GCA_964658125.1 uncultured Acetobacteraceae bacterium
AGCGTGTTGGCCTCGGCAAGGAAGACATGCACCCCTACAACATCAGCTACGTCACCGTGCTTCCCAATCTGGCGAAAAACAACTCCGGGACGGCGACCACTCTGGGCGGGAGTGCAACCTCCACGCCGCGCTACAACATAGATCACTTTACCTACTTCGTAGGATCCCAGAGCGCATCCGCCTGTGAAGGGTGCGGCACTTCCCCGTCCGGCTTTTCGGGCAGCATTAAGAGCTGGCTAAACAACATAGCCTATTCCGACCCAACGGTAATCTATCCGGGCGTCAAGGCGACTCAGGCAACTCTGGGACCGTACAAACTCCAAACCAGCCAGGGCTTACCCTCAATCTACGTCGCCGACATCGTAGCCACAAACTGCGACTTTGGCTTCGGCGCAGAGTCTTGTGCGAACTTCAATTTCGGCTATGGAACCGTTCCGGGCTCCGCAACGGCCGCGCCAAGTGGATATTCGTTCGTGCTTCATGGTGGAAATAAGGGATACAACATCAATTCATCCGTCCCGATGGGAACGCATGACGTCGACGGCATAGATCCCGGATTCGCTGACCGCTACGCCGACCCCCTGAAATGGGGTCAGTCGCTTGGTATCGACGTGGGGCAGGTTGACCCCTTTCAGATTCTCGCGGACGTGCTGAATTGCATGATGAGCGTAAATGATCCCGGCGGCTACAGCCCCGCGACGTGCTCGCCCGACAGTTTCTACAACTATGTCGGCAAGGCCATGGCCCCCCACAACGTCGCTTACCACAACTCTGGATCCGATGGTGGAGACGTAGGAGCCTGGCCTTACGCCCCGCCTCCAGTTACTCCTGTATCAATTTCCGTAGTGCCTGGTTCCTTCAATCTCATGGTTGGTGGGACGCAGGCACTCGTTTGCATTACGAAGCTGAGCGACAACACCAGCCGTGCCTGCATAAACCCGATTTTCTCCAGCAGCAACAATGCCAGCGCCACGGTCTATGGTCCTCTGGTTACAGCAACTGCAATGCCAGGTAGCGGCCTCATTCTTGTTGCTGCCGAGGGTTTCGGTCAGGCGGCTGCGTTCACCGTAGTCCCACCGCCAACGCCTGTTTCGATCGCGCTGATTCCCTCTGTGGTCAACCTCTGGACAGGCGCTACGCTGAACATCACCTGCGTCACTACCCTGAGCGATACCACCAGCCGCATCTGTATCAACCCAATATTCTCAAGCACGAACACCGCGAGCGCTACCGTCTCCGGCTCCCTTGTGACAGCCACTGCGACACCCGGTGACGGCATGATTGCCGTCGCGGCCGAGGGTTTGACCCAGGTGGCTGCATTCACCGTAACCGCTCCGCCAGCCCCGACATCCATCGCACTGGTCCCGGGTTTTATTGATCTGCTAACCGGTGCTACCCAGACCATATCCTGCGTAACCACGTTGAGCGATAACAGCACCAGGGCGTGCATAGGCCCTCAACTCGCCAGTACTGATCCTTCTTATGCGACGGTTGCGGGCTTGGTAGTGTCAGCTACTTCGGCTCCCGGCACGGGCAACATCACGGTCACGGCCGAGTCTTTCACAGCGTCGGTCGGCTTTCGTGTCACCGTGCCTGTGCCTACACCGGTGTCGATCTCGCTTAGCCCAAACCCGATCAATCTGCTGACGGGTGCGACGCAAACAATCATCTGCACCACCACAATGAGTGACAATACGACTCGCGCCTGCATCAACCCCGTACTGGCCAGCAGCGATGCGACTCTCGCGACGGTCGCCGGGCTGGTCGTTACAGCAACCAATGCGGCGGGGACAGGCACCCTCACCGCGACCGCCGAATCGTTGGCTTCGCCTGCGGACGCTTTCACGGTCAGGATGTATCCAAACACCAGCGTCGCTTGCACTGCGATGTCAACGGGTCTCAACGGCGCGCTGAACGGTTTTATTCCTTCACCGAATGATGCCTGGCATCAGGACATTACGAACTCGGCGATCGACCCGAACTCGGCAACGATCGTCAATGCGGGAACAGATCTGGGCGGCGCCTATCTGACGCCAGGTTTCAGCTCCATCGCCAACGGCAACAATGGAATTCCGTACACCGTTGTCGATTCGCAGAACATGGCGGCAACCGTCGTGCCCATCACTCTAAATCCCGACCAGAGCGACGTCGCCGCCATTCCGCTGCCGGCAACTTTACCCGTCGAAGGCAGTCCGGGCGAGTGCCCTACGGACACGAACGGTCGTCACGCCATCGTCGTCGATCGCAACCAGTGTGTCGCTTACGAGCTCTTCCAGGCAGCCCACTGCACCTCGGGATGGACGGCCTCAGCAAGTTCAATCTGGGATCTTACCACCACCGAAGCGCGCCCCTGGACTGACACCTCAGCTGACTCTGCCGGCCTATCGGTTTTCGAAGGTCTGCTTCGCTACGACGAGATTATTGCCGGCGTCGTGGATCACGCGATACGCTTCACGGCGCGCGCTACCCGGAGCGATGGAAGCATTGGGTACTTCACCCCGCCTGCAACACATGCCGCCGGTAACGATCCAGGCTCCGACAATATTATGGGGATGCGTATTCGCCTACAACCAGATTTCGACATCTCTGGTTTCTCCCCGACGAATCAGATCATCCTGAAAGCCATGAAGCAGTACGGCATGATCCTCGCCGATAACGGCCCAACCCTTGCATTTCAAGGTACGCCGGACGCCCGCTGGAACGATGCGGATTTGGCCGCCCTGACCGCAGTTCCTGCAACGGCATTCGATGTCATTCAGATGGGCACGGTTTATGAGTCAACGACGGTCCCCACTGGAGCTCCGCCAACCATCAACAGCTTTACGCCGTCCGCCTCAACGATTCTTGCGGGAGGCAGCGTCACGCTAACGCCTACGGTAACGGATGCTTCCTACAGCTATGTCGATCAGACCGGTTTCGATCGTGGTCCCCTCACCGTCACTCCCGCGGTTACGACGACCTACACGCTGACGAGCCGCAATGCCTTCGGGTCCGCCACCGCCTCGACGACGGTGACCGTACAGCAGCCTACTATCCCACCGACATTGCATGTCAATTCCGTTCCGAATCAAACCTTCGGAGTGGCGCCCTTCTCCATCAGCGCAAATTCCAATTCCCCGGGTGCGATCTCCTACTCCATCGGAAGCGGCCCAGCAGCAATCGTGGGGAACGTGGTTACGTTGACCGGGACCGGCACGGTAGTCGTCAATGTTTCGCAGGCCGCGTCCGGCAACTATGGAACCGCCACTGGCTCCACCACTTTTACGGTGAGTCCCGGAAACCCGGCACTCGCTTTTGCCACCATCACGGCGCCGTCCTTCGGCACGCCGTTGCCACTCTCGGTCACCACAAACTCCTCCGGAAGCATTCTGTACTCGCTGCTCAGCGGGCCGGCCACCCTCTCCGGAAACGTTCTCACCTTCAGCGGCCTGGGCAAAGTCGCCTTGCGAGCCAACCAGGCGGCCACGTCAAACTACACAGCCGCGGTCGCCAACACCACCCTTACCGTTATTGCTGGAGTCCCAACGCTAACTATCTCTCCCATCGCCGATCAGACTTTCGGTAATCCGCCGATAACCCTTTCAGCGACTTCGACCTCTCCTGCACCGATCGTCTACGCAGTGACCGCCGGCTATGCGAGTCTCACAGGTAATACCCTTACTCTGCTGCAGAAGGGACCGATTACGGTGAGGGCCAAGCAGGCGGCCGCCGGGAATTACGCTACGGCCGCGGTCACCACCAGCTTCAACGTGCTTCCCGAGCCGCCGAATCTGACGATTGCCACCATACCCAACAAGGTATTCGGCACCTCGGTCCCGTTCTCTGTGAGCAGCACTTCGATGTCGGCAGTGGCCGTAGTCTACTCGGTTGTCAGCGGACCGGCGAAAGTCTCCGGACATACAGTCACCCTCACGGGAGTGGGGCATATCGTCCTTCAGGCTAGTCAGCTTGCGTCCGGAAACTACGCTGCCGCCACCGCAACCACGAGCTTTACAGTGAATTGACAAGTCGCATGAACGGTACTGACGGAGTGTTCAGGATCCGTACACTTTCTCAAGAGGAAGAATTTGCTTAACCTGCGTCGGTGTCATCTCAATTGCGCAGGCCAAAGCGGGCCTCGAGGGCGTAGGGCCGGCGTCCCTTGAAGCACAGCTACCAAATCTTGTTTGACGAAAGTGGAACGCCGCTCAGCGTCCAGCAGCGGCTTATGCAACATGCACAAGTCTCGACAACAATGAATGTGTACGGCAATGCAGTCATAGGTCCAAGCGCGAAGCAAGCTCCAAAGTCGTCCAGATGATCATGAAGCCGGACACGCCGAACACTCAGTCTGCGAGTGCAGCCCGAAATGGTTTCTCTTTTTGTCGGTTCTGTCGGTTAAGCGTTTTCGCCTATGGAGCTAAGTCTTTCAAATTCTGGCTCCTGAGGTAGGACTCGAACCTACAACCCTTCGGTTAACAGCCGAATGCTCTGCCATTGAGCTACTCAGGATCGCTACGCGAAACAAACGCAGCCGGGCGGCTGCGCTCCTTCATTTATAGCAAACCCAGCCACGCAGGTCAAAGAACGCCAACCTCGCCCCACGCTTTATCATTGCATTCGCAGGGAGGTTCCTCATGCCACGCATCAGCCGTCTCGACCGTTCCGAAGTCGCCCCCGAACTCACCCCCGTCTACGACAAATTCCTCCGCGACCGCGGCAACGTCCCGTACTTCTTCCGCACGCTCGCGCATCGCCCGGAAATTTTCCGCACCGCCACCGCGCACATGGAAGCCGTCCTCAAAACCGGCACGCTCCCCACCAAGCTCAAAGAGCTCGTCGTCGTCCGCACCTCCCAGCTCAACTGCACGACCTACTGCCTCGCCAGCCACACCGCCCTCAGCCTCAAACTCGGCTGGACACCCGAGCACCTCGAAGCCCTCAAGACCTGGCGCGACAGCCCGCTCTTCAGCGAAGCGGAAAAGGAAGCCATCCACCTCGCCGAAGCCATGACTCTCGACTCGCTCAACTTCACCGACGACGACATGGTCCGCCTCCGCCGCTTTTACTCCGAAGGCGAAGTCGTCGAGCTCATGGCCGCCATCGGCCTCTTCAACTACTTCAACCGCTTCAACAATCTCCTGCAAATGGAGCCCACCAAACCCGCCACCGCGGAAGAACTAGCCCAGGCCGGCATCACCCCCGTCACCGTCTGAAGCCTCACGGATACAGCAGCACCGCAATACTGTACATCGTGAACGCCTGACCACCCGCCCCTGCACAAGCCCCCACCACGGCCTGTCGCCCAGCACCGCCCGCAAGCTTCTGCCTCAACACGTCCGGAATCCGCGAAAGATCGCTCGCCGTATACCGCATCACAAACCGAGGCTGCCGAGCCCCAGCGTAGCCCGTCGACAGCGCACACGTCCGCCGCGCGTCTTCAGTCTCCGGCAGTATCCCTACAGCGCCCGCAGCCATCAACTGCTGCTCCACGATCCGCTCCTGCTCTTCGAACGAAAGCATCGCCACAGCGCGATCGAAATCCTGCACCGCGTACAACTGCCCACCCCGCCGCAACACACTGATCCCCACCGAATCCACGCGCGGGTCCAGCAAATTTTCCCGATGTCCCGGCGAGTTCATCCACGCATCATGAATCCTCACCGCCGTCGGAGCCTCCGCCACATTCTCCGAGATCACACTGAATCGCCCACCCGCACTCTTCCCCCGCTCCGCCAACTCCGGCTCTCCAGCGTACTGATGCGAAATACTCTCGCGCGCCGCCATCTCCCGCGCATGTCCAGAAGCTGCCCGATACAACGCAGAGTCCCAACGCAGCGGCCCCAAACCCACCCGCGCCCGCTCCGCGTTAGCCGCCTGATACAGATATTGCTCCGCCACCGACGCCTGCTGCGCTCTCACAGCCGCACCCACACCAGCGCAAACAATCAACACACCGGCGCACAGATAGCCTCGCATGACCTGTCAAACCCCACTCGCAGAAATTAGCTGCGAAAATTCTCAGCAGTCCGTTGCCCAGGCAGACGCTCCCGACTTCGCCGCATCAACGCCAGCAGCTTCCGAGCCGCCCAGTACCGCGGAACATACCGCGCCGGCTCGCTCAGCGACCGAAACAGCCAGCCCAGATAAAATTTATCCGCCCACATCGGAATCCGCACCTGGTCGCCGCTCAGAAACGCAATCGCCGCCCCAATGCAATGAATCGCCGGCCGATACGTGAGCCGCCGCTTCAAATAAAGTCCCAGCCGCTCCTGCGTTCCACCGCCCACGGTCACAATCACATGCTGCGGCCGCAATCGTTCCAGCAGATCCAGCAGCCGCACATCCTCAATCTCCTTGCCGTACATCGGAGCGATGTAAATGCACTCCTCCGGCACCTCGATCCCCTGCTCCTTCAGCCAGGCCAGGTTCCGCTCCGCGCTCAACTCGCTCGCTTTCACCCAAACGGTATTCCCCGGCAGCCGAGCATCCTCGCGACCCAGCAACTCGCGAAGATACTCCAGCCCCGAAAGCCGTATCAGCGAATCCTTCTCCAGAAAATTCCAGATCAGCACCATGAACGCCGAATCCGCAATCGCCACATCCGCATTCAGCAGAGCCTCGCGATACCCCGCATCCGTTTCCAAATCTTTCAGCGCAGGTGCAGCAGGAACCACCAGCAGTCCCCCATGGCTCATCTCGTCCACCGCCGCCGCCGCACTCCCCTGGAAGAAATCAATCCCCAGGATCGTCCGCGACCCTGCCTCGGCAGCCGCCACTACTTCCCCGCTGCCCCGGACGCCATCTCCCCGGCAATCCAGTCATACGTTTTCTGCAATCCGTCCCGCAGTTTTATCGAAGGCTCCCATCCCAGCTTCTCCAAAATCAGCGTGTTATCGCTGTTCCGTCCATTCACGCCCTTTGGAGCACTCAGGTTGTAGTTCCGCTTCAGCTTCACACCGGCAATCTCTTCCACAATATCCACCAGCTGGTTGATCGAAACCAGCTCGCTCGAACCCAGGTTGATCGGCTCATCGATATCGCTTTCCATGATGGACCGCGTCCCCTGCACACAATCGTCGATGTACATAAAGCTCCGAGTCTGATGCCCATCCCCCCAGATCTCAATCTCATGCTTACCTCTGTTCTTCGCCTCCAGAACCTTGCGACAAATCGCCGCCGGAGCCTTCTCGCGCCCACCGTTCCACGTCCCCTGCGGCCCATAAACATTGTGGTAACGAGCCACCCGGCAGATCAGCCCGTAGTCCTCTTCAAAGTGCCGGCACATCCGCTCGCTAAACAGCTTCTCCCACCCATATCCATCTTCCGGCAGCGCCGGGTACGCATCCGATTCCTTCAGCGCCACCACATCCGGATTCGTCTGTTTCTCGCCGTTATAAACGCACGCCGAAGAAGCATAAAAGAACCGCTCCACACCTTCCGCCCGTGCCGCCATCAGCATGTGCGTATTGGTCAACACACTCAGCATGCACAGCGCTTTGTTGTTCTCGATAAACCCCATCCCGCCCATGTCCGCGGCGAGCTGATAGACCGCCGTCGTACCCTTCGACGCCGTCACGCAGTTCTGAGCATCCTTCAAGTCCAGCGACAGGTTCTCCACACCATCCGTCACCTGGTACCACTCATCCAGCGGCTTGATGTCGACCGCCCGCACCACCTCCACGCCGTTTGCAATCAAGTGCTTGACCAGTGCGCCACCAATAAAGCCGCCTGCCCCGCAGACCACGGCTTTTTCATTCTTCAACGTCATGCAATCTCCTAAAACGATGTCTTCTTAGGCTAACAGAACACCCGTGTAGCATGGTCAAATGTGGGCAACCCTGAAACCTTGGATGCGCAATCAACCCATGGCAACCGCCGGTGCCGCGCTCCTGCTCGCCTTCATCCTCATCGCCCTCCTCGCCCCCTGGATCGCCCCCCGCGACCCCGCCCAACTAGACCTCGCCTCCCGCCTCACTCCGCCCTCGCACACCCACTGGTTCGGCACCGACGAGCTAGGCCGCGACATCCTCTCCCGCACCATCTACGGCGCCCGCGTCTCGCTCACCGTCGCCGTCTCCGTCGTCGCCATCTCGCTCACCCTCGGCCTCATCCTCGGTGGCGCCGCCGGCTTCTTCGGCGGCCTCACCGACACGGTCGTCAACGTCTACATCTCGAACGCCTTCCTCGCCCTCCCCGGAATCCTCCTCGCCGTAGCCGTAGTCGCCTTCCTCGGCCCCGGCCTCCAGAACCTGATCCTGGCCCTCGCCATCTCCGGCTGGGTCAACTACGCCCGCCTCGTCCGAGCCCAGGTCATGGCCATGAAGGAGCGCGAATTCGTCCAGGCCACCCGCTCGCTCGGAGCCGGCAACCTCCGCCTCTTCCTCCGCCACATCCTCCCCAACATCCTCCAACCCCTCATCGTCCAGTCAGCCGTAGGAATGGCCGCCGCAGTCCTGGCCGAAGCCACGCTAAGCTTCCTCGGGCTAGGAGTCCAACCCCCTACCGCCACCTGGGGAGCCATCCTCAACGACGCCCGCTCCCACCTCTTCGAATCCCCCCACCTCGTCTTCTTCCCGGCAGTCGCAGTCATGCTCTGCGTTCTATCCTTCAACTTCATAGGCGACGGCCTCCGCGACTACCTCGACCCCCGCACCCGCCTCCGCACCGGCCTCTAACCTCTATGCAAATCGGCGTAATTTCCGACACCCACAATCTCCTCCGCCCCAAGGCCCTTACCGCGCTCGCTGGCTCGGACCACATCCTCCACGCCGGAGACATCGGCAACCCTGACATCCTCGACCGCCTCCGCCAAATCGCCCCCGTAACCGCCATCCGCGGCAACACCGACACCCACGGCCCCTGCGCCTCGCTCCCCGCCACCGAGGCCATCGAACTAGCCGGCCACCTCTTCTACCTCGTCCACTCGCTAGACGACCTCGACCTCAACCCCGCCGCCGCCGGCATCAGCGCGGTCATCACCGGCCACACCCACAAACCAAAAATCGACTGGCGCGACAACGTCCTCTACCTCAACCCCGGCAGCGCCGGCCCCCGCCGCTTCTCGCTCCCCATCACCCTCGCCCGCATCACCCTCACCAGGCACCTCCAACCCGAGCTCATCACCCTCATCCCCTGAGCTTTACTCGAAACTCAAAACTCAAGACTCGAAACTCTCAGCAGAATCCGCGATCTCCATCACGCCACAACCCTCCGGCAAACCCTTACCGCCGCAGCCGCGGATCAGCCACCGCATAAGCCGCATCCGTCAACAAATTGATCGCCACATAAGTAAGCCCCACCGCCAGGATGCACCCCTGCACCAGCGCGTAATCCCGATTCGAAATAGCCGACAGCGTAAGCCTCCCCAACCCCGGCCACCCAAAAATCGTCTCCGTAACAATCGCCCCCGCCAGCAGCGACCCAAACTGTAACCCCACCACCGTCAGCACCGGATTGAGCGCATTCCGCAACGCATGCCGATACACCACCGTCCGCTCCGGCAGCCCCTTAGCCCGAGCCGTCCGCACATAATCCTGCCCCATCTCCTCTAGCATAGAAGTC
>CAZZYB010000117.1:0-9462 GCA_964658125.1 uncultured Acetobacteraceae bacterium
GATCACGTCGTCGTCTTCGGGCTCCAGTTCTGCCCCGCCGCTTGTGAGCAAGAGCTTCACGAAGGAATACAGGAACTTGATGTTGCTCTCGGTCGGTTCCAGGGCGAAGGGGTTGATGCGTGGTCCATCTTTTCCGACACGGTCAACCTTGCCTCCATACAGTTCAACGACGCTTTCGTAGCTGCCGCCGATGTCGAAGATGTAGGTGAACCCGCCATACTTCTGCTCCAGAGCAATCAGATTGTTGCCATGAACTGACTTCCCGGTCCCTGTAGGTCCGATGATGAGCATGACGCGCACGCCATCGACGTAGACGTCCTGAAAGAACGGCGTTCTCGTACGCGTCTCGAAGATATTCAGGTACTCGGAGTCCAGATCCTCTGAGTGCTGATGGCCGATATGCGGCGCGAACACAGAGGAGAGGCGAGCGTGATGATCCTCTGCCAGCCACATCGGGAAGACATTAAACTTGTGATTGCCGGGAAACATCGCGTAGAACGCGGAGAGGTTGCCTAGCGTCTCCTCCATGACCTGCGCCCTGGAATCAACGAAAATGCGGTGAACCGATGGAGTGGTGTCGCGGAGTTGCTGTGGACTCCGGGCAGCAACGAGCAGACGAAGTGAGAACTCACCCTGCGCCTTCTTGTCGAGAGACCGGATCACATCGCTGAGGTCGTCTACGCTGTTGTTGGCAGCCTTCGCCCCCGCGCCGGTTTCGAGCGAGGCGGTATCCCGCCCGCTCATCACACGCGTCAACACACCGACTTTGAAGAACGAGATGAATTTCTCCTGCTGGTCAATCTCCCTTCGAGCTGCGCTTGCTGACTTCACTCTCCATGTTGTGCAGAGAACGCTATCGCAATCCAAAGAAAGCAAGCCGGAGAAAAGACACGGCCTTGATGCCTCGGGCGTCGTCTTGAGGGAGAACATCTGGACGTGCCGCTGACCGACTTGAACGTGGTCGCTGTGCCACGCAACAGGGCTCTGGACGATCTTGCGGTCAACGCCTGTATCGCCGCGAAGCTGGCCTCTTTCAGCCCATTCCTCAAGATTGAAGAGATAGCTGAAGAATTGGAATATCTCATTCTTGCCCAGAAGCCTCAAGCCAAGCGCGCTGCCGAGATGACCTTCTAGCATTGTCGCCGTCTTCTGAAGATCGGAGAGCATCCGCGACGTATCTACGGCGTTCTCCTTAGGCTTGCGTTGGAATGCCTTTGCCTGAGAAGGCTCCAACGTCAAACACCAGTGAAGATCAATGCGTCGAAACGCGGCGTTATTATCCAGGAACGTAAGACGATCGCTGGCGAACCTTTCCGTGACATCGTTCGCATACTGCTTCTGCCTGGGAAGCTCAAACCCAGACATCACACGGGTGTACTGGTAGAGGCACGATCCCTCCGGAAGTCCGCGCAATGCACCTTCGATCTGCCGGACCTGAGCCTCAAGCTCCTGGTCGGTCAACGCCTCTTCGTCCAAACCAGTCAAAGAAAAGAGGCATCCGTAGCCGCCACCCTTCAGCGCGAAGATGTTTGGACCAACGAAGCGGGAGATAGGCACGATGCTGCAGGCCGCTCCCGCCTTCGCAAACCACGGCGTGTGTTTCAGTTGTTCAGCGTCTGCGCGGGTCATAGTAGCTCTTTTGGCTGAGGCTCAGGCCCCATAGTTGAAACATCTTTGGGTGTTTGCGGACGATCAACCATGCTCCGCCTGCAAGTGTGGGAAAGCTTAAGATCGCCAGCATTCGGAACCCGACGAGGAAAACCGTTACGGTCACAAACACGATGGCCATCCATGCCGAGAGGTCGAGCCCAAGCTTGGCCCTCGGCCTGTTCAATGCCCGATTGATCGGTGACGGTTCTCCTCGCTTCGTCGTGTACATGGCAATCTCCTAGGGGATCGACTGCCCAGTGAGAGAGCCAATCCAACCGGCACCCCAGCCGAGAACGCCTGCACCGAAGAGCGCACCGAAGAGACCCGGAACCGCTTCCTGGAATCGACCGCTCATCATCCGAATGCCGGCAAAGATCAGTCCGCCAAAACAGATGACAGCGCCCGCATAAACGGCGAAGGTCTTGAACGTTCCCATAAGCGTTGTGGCGCCGGAGAAATCCATTGTTCCCTGGGCATGGGCAACGCTCGCGAAAGTGAGCGCAACGAGAGCAGGAGCCATCGCGCGGAGAGCGTGGGCCAGCTTCGTCTTGAGGTGGGAAGGACGCCAATTGGCGCACTCGGGATTAGTCTGGTTGAAGTGTGGGCGGCTGACATTACGGTTCCTGCGAATCATCGGCATCTCCATCGACTGGGTTTCAGTCGTGATATGCCCTGACTCTAGGTGCCCTACTGCGCAGCGTCCAATCGTTCTTTGCTATCGCCCGATAGCAGTTATTGATGAGGCTTCTATTTTCCTCAACCCTTCTTCTTGATCCAGCTCTGGTCGGGTCTCACGCTCTCGCTTGGGCGCTTCGATACCTTCGCCTCTTCCTTATCGCGGCAGAGTTGTGACATCCGATAGGCGAGCATGGGAAGGACGGGCCTCTTCTGCTGTTTGCGAAAAAGCAGAGCGGTTGTGATCCGGAAATCCATGCCCTCGATAGGCCGAGTGGTCAACTCATCATCGACCGGAATACCAGCGCGTATTAGTCCGAAGCACCCTCGTGTCTTAACCAGGAACTGCATATCCGGAGGTGCTGAAAAGGTCTCGGTGGGCGTAATCGTGATCCCAGCTTTCTTGAATGCTTTCCGAATTTGATCATGCAATTCAGGATGATAAGTGCGGTTGAACATGATCTTAAGATTGGCGGCAACTGCCTCTTTCGGTACTGCCGCTAGCGCTGCTACAGGATCGTCTCGTCTCAAGCAAATGAACACCTTATCTTCACAGATGAAATGCTCGGAAAAGTCGGATTCATCCGTCGGCAGTGTGACGATAGCGGCGTCCAATCGCCCATCATGAAGCATATCGATCAATTGTGCGGTGCAATCGCTCGAAGAGTTGATTCGGCCTTCTGGAACGATTTCCTTGTACGCCTTCAAAGCCTCTGCCATCAAGTCATGATTCATGAAAGGTGTGTAACCCAGTCTCAGTGGAGCATCACGATCCGCCACGCCGTGTGAAGTGGCCTTCACCGCGTGGGTACGCAGATGCAGCATTTGTCTGGCATAGGGGAGGAAGTTGCGGCCAGCCTCAGTCAGTTCCGCGCCATGAGGAACTCGCCTGAAGAGTGTTTTCTGAAGGCCATCTTCAAGGTGCTTTATATGGCTGCTTAATGCTGGTTGTGTGGTGTGAAGTCGCTCTGCCGCCTTACCGAAGTTGCATTCCTCGGCGATGGTTACAAAGGTGATAAGGTGACGAAACTCGGGGCCCTCGTACATGGATGCACCAACCTAATTTGGCTTTACTCGGCGGGCCGTAGCTTGCGCGGTCAGCTGATGCTGGTAGGTAAGTTGCTGCAGAATGAGCCTGGGTTGCCCATTTTGATTCCCTGGCGCATTGCGAGGCAACCAATTGCATGATGTGGAAAGCTCGGTGCGTTTTGGTTCATCATTTCCTGCTATCGCCCCATAACAAAGGAAGATTGGACTCCCATGGACTGGGCCGGGCACTATGACCGAAGGTGATTCTACCTTCGGAGGTCCGAATGCAGTCCAAGTCCAATTTTTCGTTAGAGAAGCCGTCCGATCCGCTGCCGATCGCCGCTAGCCGTCCGTCTTCAGGTATGACTGAAGACGTGAGCTTTCTTCGTCTGCCAGAAGTGAAAGCGGTGACTGGGCTGTCAAAGTCCAGCCTGTACGCTCTCATCCGTGCGAACAGCTTTCCCGCGCCAATTCAACTTGGACCACGCACCGTCGCATGGGTCAGATCCGAGATCAAGCAATGGGCTGCCGAGCGCATCAAGACATCGAGAACAGCCGCTCCCTCTCCAGGCGACAAGCGTTTGCCTCAGCGCGCTACTGCGGCTTGGCCGGCCGCAAAGAAGTGGGCTTAGGCGCAGCAGCTTTCCTGCCCTTAGCAAGCTGCTCGTCCAGGTAGTCTGCCCACCACTGCATCATCTCCGTGCGCTGCTTCAGGTACTTCGCATGGTTGTAAGCCGCTGCGACCTTGTTGCGTTTCGTGTGGGCGAGTTGAAGTTCAATGTGCGCCTCCTCAAATTCATGCTCGTGGAGGATGGTCGATGCCAACCCACGGAATCCATGCCCTGTCATCCGGTCACGATATCCGAGCCGGTAGAGGGCGTAGAGAATCGTGTTGTTGCTTATCGGCTTTTTCTTGTCGCGAGCGCCAGCGAACACAAAGTGGCCGTTGCCCGTGATCTGCTTGAGCGCCCGCAAGACTTCCACAGCTTGACGAGACAGTGGAACCAGATGAGGAGTCTTCATCTTCATGCGCTCTGCCGGAATGGTCCAACGAGCCTCGTCCAAATCGAACTCCGACCACGGCGCTTCGATCTCTTCGCTGGTCCGTACGAACGTGTACGTCATTAGTTTCATTGCTAGTCGGGTGATTGCGTCCCCGTTATAGTTGTCGATCTTCACGAGTAGTTCCGGCAACTCGTTAGCGTCCACGCGAGCGCGGTTCTCAGTCTGGGCCTCGGCTAGAATGTCCCTCGGCTTAAAGTCTGCAGCCGGGTTCCGGGCCGCGATGTCGCGAGCGATCGCAAAGCGAAAAATCTGTGATGTCGTCTCGTGGATACGTTTGGCAACGTCCCTGGCATCCCGCTTCTCGACCGCGATCATGAGTTGGCGCACATCTGCTGCCGTGACCTCGTTAATGGACTTGTGACCATACGCGGGGAACACGTCGGCTTCCATGCGTCGCATCGTCGTATCCGCGTGTCGAGGCGACTTGCCGATCAACCACCACTTCCACCACTCCCGGGCGACATTCTCGAAGCTGTTCTCGGCTTCACGCTGTCGAGCTTCGGCCTCCTTCTGCTTAGCCTCTCCCTCGGCTTTGCGCTCGGCCATCGGATCGACACCGTTCGCCAGCGCTTTCCGCGCCTCGGAGTGTCGTTCGCGCGCTTCCCTAAGACTGACAAGGGGGTACTCCCCAAGTGCCATCATCTTTTCTTTCCCGTCAACTCGATAACGCCAGCGCCAAAGTTTGGCACCAGACGGTGGGATGAGGATACAGAGGCCGCCACCGTCTGCCAGCTTGTAAGGTTTGTCCGTTGGCTTTGCGCCGTCAATTTCTTTGATTGTGAGTGCCATGGGCCCGGGCTCCTGACGGGGTACGTTTCCGTACCCACAAATTTCCCCAATGATACCCACATCCGTACCCACAGAAAAGGCTGGCTGTCCTCGGCCCAGTTCGCACCTCCTCAGACGATAGTCTTCTTACTCCAGAGACAATCTTTCAGACTAAGTAAAACATTTTGAACGATTTGTAGCTTCCACGACAGTGCAAGGAGGTGCATCGAAGGGCAAAGAAAAACGCGCCGTCTAGGCGCGTTTGCATGCTTTTGGTTGCCCCCCAGGGATTCGAACCCCGATCGAGCGAGTCAGAGTCGCTAGTCCTACCATTGAACGAGAGGGCAACACAGGTTGAAACGGCAGCTGCAGGCTCGGCGGGAGCCACAATCAGCCGCCTCAACGAGTGTACAGCCGCCTTACTCTTCGCGCAACACTTCCAGCGGCTTCTGACCCAGGATGCGATGGCTCGCCAACCAGCCCGTCCCAATAGTCAACACCGCCGTCAGCGTCAGCGCCAACAGCGTGATCCCGGGCTGAAAGTGATAGTCGACCTTCAGCACGTAGTGCAGCATCAGCCACGCGGAGAGGTTCGAAAACACCAACCCCACCGTCGCTGCAACTAGGCCAAGTACCGCGAACTCAATCGAAAAAATCGCCGCAATGCGCGGCCGTGTGGCGCCGAGCGTTTTCAGCACCACCACTTCTCGAACCCGACGATACCGCGTACCCGCGATCGAGCTCGCCAGAATCACCACGCCCGCGAAGATGCTGAACGCCGCCAGAAACTGAATGATGTACGTGATCTGCAAAATCACCTGCCGAACCACTTCAAGCGTAGCCGCAACATTGATCACCGTGATCGTCGGATACGCAGCGTAAAGCGCTCGCTGCAAACCCGTTGTAACCTCGGGATCGCAATGCACGCCGCCGTACCAGACTGTCGGAAGACCGCGCAGCGTGGCCTCCGTAAGCACAAACTCCGCCCGCGAAAACGCATGCTGGCTATCGGCTTCATACACTGCGGCGATGGTCGCGGTAAACTTCGTGTCCTGCGCCTGCAGCGTAATATGCTGGCCCGGATGCACGCCCAGCCGCACAGCCTGGAATTTGCCGATCGCGAGCATCGGATGCGCCGCTCCATCGGCTGCCTGCGCCTTCGTCCACCATTTGCCTTCGACGATCTTGTCGCCCGCCGGCGGTGCATCCGCGACAGGAGCCCACGTAAGACTAAGGCTCCGCATCATGCCCCGCGGGGGCCCCTTCGTCGGTTGCTTGCCGGGACCCTGCGGCGGCCTCGGGACCTTCAACTCCGAGGCTGGTTTACCATCGACCGCGATCAGGCGCGCACTGACCACGGGAATAATTTCCGGCTGGCCATGGACCTCCGGCCGGTGTGCCAGTAACTCGCGAACACCATCGACTTCATTGCTCGCAATGTCGATCAGGAAGACGTTCGGCAAATTGGCGGCAGTACTGATGTGAAGCTCGCGCACCACTGCCTGCTGCACGAAGTAGACGCTCATAATCTGCATCACACCGAGCCCAAGTGCAGCCAGCAATGCCGCCGAAGGATTGCCCGGCCGATAAAGATTTGCCAGTCCATGCCGCACCACGGACGGCAAATGCAACCTCGTCCTACTCAGGAAAACTCGCAGTATCCACAGCGTCAACGCCGACATCGCCAGCATCACTAGCAGTACCACCACCAGCCCACCGGCAAAAAATTCCCCCACCAACGCCGATGACGATACACTCGCCGCCAATACGCCGCAGCCGAGCAGCAGAACAATCGTTGCCGGAATCTGTATGAAGTTGCTGCGCAGCTTAGCCGTCCAGCGCTCGATGAACGTCCCTACACCAGGATCCACAGAACGCCGCAGAATCAGGATCGGACGCACGTTGCGGATGTCGAGCAGCGGCGGAATCGTGAACAGCAGTGTCGTCATAATGCCCGCCGCCAGACCGGCGAACATCGATTCAGGATCGAGCCGGAATCCCGGCGTAATGTGCAGCAGTTTCGCAAGAAACAGCGGAAACGCAAGCTGCACACCTGCGCCCAGCAGCACGCCCAACGCACCTCCGGCAAGGCCCAGCATCAGCGTCTGGATCACGTAGATCTTCATGATCTGCGCCGACCCCGCGCCCAGCGACTTCATGATCGCAATCGAATCCAGCCGCTGCTGAAGGTGCGCCCGCATCGCCATGCCCACACCCACCGCCCCCAGCACCAGCGCCACCAGCGACATCAGCGACAGCAAGCTCGTGGCGTTGTCCAGGCCTGTAGTCAGCGCCGGACTGGCCTCGCGATAGTCCAACACCTCCGCCTCAGGCAGAGCGATTTCAAGCCGTGCCTTCAGCGCCGCCACAGCAGCATCGGAGCTCGCCTGCCCCGGCTTCGAAAGCGGCATCTGGAACAGATATCGCCGCTGCGCACGCGATCCAAATCCAATCAACCCCGAGGCGGCCAGCGCTTCGTTCGAAAGCAGTACCCGCGGCCCTGCGGCGAAGCTCCCCGTCAGACGATCGGGTTCGTTCGCGACGACCGTAGTGATGCGAAAAAGTCCGTTGCCAAGCTTGATGGAGTCGCCTATATGCAAATTCAGTCGAAGCAATAGATCATCGGCGACAGCCACCGTCGACGGCGTCAACGCCTGCGCAAGCGGCATCGCCGGCGTGATCTCCACCGTGCCATAAAACGGATACTTCGCCGGATCAACCGCCTTCACCGACACCAGCAGCGGATCAAGCGACGCAGGCGACGAGGCCATCGAGGTCAGCTCCGTCACCTGTGTCTCCGCGGTGCCTTCAGCCGCAATCTTGTCCAGCCCGGCCTGCTCCGTTGCCGAGGGTTGCTGCGAAAGTTTCGCCGCTAGATCGCCCGCCATAATGCTGCGCGCGCGCAACGTCAGCATCGATCGAAACGATGCGGAAAACCCACGCACACCGGTAAGCGCAGCCACTCCGATCGCGACCGAAAGAATCACAAACGTAAACTTCCCACGCGAAGAATGAAGTTCACGTGTGGCAATTCGAGCAGCGGTGCCGTAGCTTAATCGCGCCATGCTTACGCGACCTGCTTCTGTGTCAACTCGTCAGCAATCACCAGGCCGTCACGCAAAACAATCCGCCGCGAAGCATGCGCCGCCAGCGCAGGATCGTGCGTCACCAATATCAGCGTAGTTCCTTCTTTGCTATTCAGCGAAAGCAGCAGCTGCAGAATGTGCTCGCCGTTCGCCGTATCGAGATTCCCCGTAGGCTCATCCGCCAGCACAATCGGCGGACGTAAAATAAATGCCCGAGCCAGCGCCACACGCTGCTGCTCGCCACCAGAAAGCTGCACCGGATAATGATCCATCCGCTCCCCAAGGCCGACAGATACAAGCAGCTCCCGCGCCCGCTCAAGACCCGCCCTGCTATCGCCACTCTCGTCGTTCAACTCATACGGCAACAAAACATTTTCAAGCGCGGTAAGTGTAGGAATCAGCTGATAGCTCTGAAACACAAACCCAATCGTCTTCCCCCGCAACTGCGCGAGCTGATCTTCAGGCAGATAACTGATCGCCACCCCGTTCAGCCGCACGTCGCCCGATGTCGGATTATCAAGCCCTGCAAGCAGCCCCAGCAGCGTCGATTTTCCCGACCCAGAAGCCCCCATGATGGCCACAAACTCGCCCGTGGCAATACTGAAGTCGATACCCTTCAAAATGTCGACTGTCGTCGAGCCGGTGCGCAAAGATTTACGAAGTGCTTCAACGGAGATCATCGGTGCGGCAATGGCGGTTTCGGGCAATGGGTCCCTCTAGGTAGAATTGAATACGTGCAGCGACTCGTTTCAGTTCTCATTCTATCGGTGATTCTCGCGGGTTCGACCTTTGCCTCCGCAGCAGATGCAGACACCCGCAAAGTCATCGTCTGTTTCGGCGACAGCCTCACCGCGGGCTACGGCGTCGACCCCGACCTCAGCTACCCCGCCAACCTGCAGCGCGATCTCGACGCCAAAGGCTACAAGTATCGCGTCGTCAACATGGGCGTCAGCGGCGAAACAACCAAGGACGGCCTCTCCCGCGTAGCCCGCGTGCTCGCCCTCAAGCCGGAGTTGGTTGTCGTCGAATTCGGCGGCAACGACGGTCTGCGCGGCCTGCCCATCAGCACCACGCAGAAAAATCTCGACGCCATCGTCGGCGCGCTCAAAAAGGGCGGCACGCGCGTCGCGATGGCCGGCATCACGCTCCCGCCCGACTACGGCCCCGACTACGTAGGCCGCTTCAACAG
>CAZZYB010000118.1:0-9458 GCA_964658125.1 uncultured Acetobacteraceae bacterium
CGACGACGGTGGGATCGCAGTTGGTGTCGACGACGGCGACGACCGGGATGCCGAGCTTACGGGCTTCGGCGACGGCGATGGCTTCGTTGTTGGAGTCAACGACGAAGATGGCGTCGGGAAGGCGCTTCATGGTCTTGATACCGGCGAGGTTGGTCGAGAGGTGCTTGCGCTCGCGCTCGAGCTTGATGACTTCCTTCTTGGTGAGGAGCTCGTAGCGGCCATCGGTCGACATGTCGTCGAGCTCGGTGAGACGCTTGACGGACTTCTGCACGGTGACCCAGTTGGTGAGCAGACCACCGAGCCAGCGGCTGTTGATGTAGGGCATACCAGCGCGGGTGGCTTCCTCGGCGATGGCGTCCTGCGCCTGGCGCTTGGTGCCGACGAAGAGGATGAGCTTGCCGGTGGAGGTCAGGTCGGTGACGAACTTGGACGCCTCTTTGAACATCTTGAGGGTCTTCTGGAGGTCGATAATGTAAATGCCGTTGCGCTCGCCGAAGATGTATTCCTTCATCTTGGGGTTCCAACGCTTGGTCTGGTGACCGAAGTGGACACCGGCTTCGAGCAGTTCCTTCATTGTGATGCTGGCCATATGTGGCTCCTGTTTATAGACCGGGCTGAGTTGCGGCTGGTCTGGATTGATCCCTGGCAGTGAAGCGTCGGGAGATTTAGTTCCTTGTCCCGGGCGGGTTGGTGATCCCGGGGTTGATGCGATGCCCGAAGCGCTTGTGGCGCTCCGGGCAGAAAGCAGGTTCCTCGCTGGGCTCGGAATGACAGGAAGAAAAGCAAATGCCAAACCGGATCAAGCGGTGTTCGGCAGCGATTACCGCTTGCTGAACTGGAAGCGAGCGCGAGCGCCCTTCTGGCCGTACTTCTTGCGTTCCTTGCCGCGTGAGTCACGTGTGACCATGCCGCCAGCCTTGAGCGTCTTGCGAAGCTCAACGTTGAAGAGCATCAGCGCGCGAGCGATGCCGAGCTTGACTGCATCGGCCTGACCCATCACGCCGCCACCCTTGACGGTGGTGAGGACATCGAATGTTTCGTTGATATCGGCGATGCCGAGCGGCTTTTTGGCCGCGGCGCGCTGCTGTTCGGTGACGAAGTACTCGTCGAACTGCTTGCCATTGACGGTGAACTTGCCGGAGCCGGGGCGCAGGAAGACGCGAGCGATTGCGCTCTTGCGGCGGCCGGTGCCGTAGTACTGAATCAGGTCTGCCATTTTTGAAATCCTCTTGGGGCCGAGGGCTCAGGGCCCAGGGCTCAGAAACTGTGTGAAGCGAAACTGTTGTGGCTCTCTGGACCTTGGAACCCGGGCCCTGAACCCTGCGCTTGAACCTAAGCTGCTACGGGCTTCTTGTTATGAAGCTCCAACGGCATACCGGTGCGGTGCATTTCGAGGGCGACTGGCTGCTGGGCGTGGTGGGGATGTTCGGCACCCTTGTAGACCTTCAGCTTGGTGGCCATCTGACGGCCCATCTTGGACTTCGGAAGCATGCCCTTGATGGCTTCCTCGAGAATCTTTTCAGGACGGCGGGCGAGAAGCTTCACAAAGCTCTCTTCGCGCAGGCCGCCGGGGAAACCGGTGTAGCGGCGATACAGCTTCTGACCGGCCTTCATGCCGGTGAGGTGGATCTTCTCGGCGTTGATGACCACGACGTGGTCGCCCATGTCGATGTACGGCGTGTACAGGGGGTTGGTTTTGCCGGCGAGGACGCTCGCTGAATGGGAAGCCAGGCGGCCTAGAGTCTGGCCATTGGCGTCGATCACATACCACTTGCGAACGATGTTTTTGCCACTGGGAACGGTGGTTGTCTGATTCAGGTTCAACGGTTTACTCCTTACATCTGCCGTCTTCGTAGAGCCTTGCCCGGCTTGTAGCTCGAAGACTTTCTGGGCGTAGGTTGTGACGACTGATTTCGCACAGGCACGATGCCCACGCGATATAGCCGACGTTGCGGTGAAGCGCCAAAGCCTCGGTGCTGCAAGGGCTGGGGAGTGGGTGCTTTGGCCGGTGGGAGTGCTGCTTCCCTGCCCGGCGAGTGGACTCACCACGATGTCCTGCCCGCCCCAGCCGTAGAGGAACACACACGGACAGGCAGACGCAGAACTGCGCAGAGTTTTAGGATATGCGAGGTCTGGGGGTGGCGTCAATGAATTTTACTGCCCAGGAGAGGGATTCGGGGCGATGATAGGGCCATGTGCGCGTCGATGAAGGCTTCGGGATGGGCGATTGTAGTTCTGGCCGCTGTGCTGGGTTGCGCGGCGGCCTCTGGGCAGGAGCCTGCGGGTCCGCCGTTGCACATCGGCGGAAACGTGAAGCCGCCGAGCGTGGTGTTCTCGGATGAACCGCGACTATCTGATGCAGATGCGAAGCTTCACAGGCAAAGCGGCCAGGTCTACTTGTGGGTCGACGAAAAGGGGCTGCCCTCGCACGTCCGGATAGTAAGGTCCACTGGCGTGGCGCCGATCGACTCGGCGTTTGTCGCGGCGGTGAAGCGATACCGCTTTAAGCCGGCGACGATGGATGGAAAGCCGGTAACAGTGGACCTCTATATAGAAGTGAATATTTCGACGTTCTGAAACACAAGGACGTTGGCGGTCTGAACTCGCTACTACTCCGGCACGGCGCAGCAATGGGGACTACATAGAATTTGGAAAATGCGGCTTAGTGAACGAGCTGCGTAGTGCTCGGCTGCTGACCAAGCTTGGTGATGAGAGGTTTCGGGGTGCGGCGCTTTTTGTGGCCTTTCGACGAGCCTGTGTCAGTGGGGTCCAGGCGGTACAGGATTAGCAGGTTGCGCTCGGGATCGTCCATGGCGGGGAAAGATGCGACGCGCTCGACGTTGAAGAGCGGCGTCAGGGCGTCCATCTTGTCGTCGTCAAGCTCGTTCCAGGCGGCGTACCAGCCTGGTCGATAGGCCTTCACTCTGTCACTTAGCTCCATCGTCCCGAAGTCGTCGTCGATAGACGGGATGCCCGTCATGAGCGTCAGGTCGGAGCCGGAGATGGAGAGGACGAGGTTGGGGTGCGTCTTGTCCGACTGAACGATGTTACGGATGCCTTCGGCGGCGGTGCGAAACGTGTAAGTGGGGTGCCGGACATAGTCGAGCGTCTGGATTGCGTCCGGAATGACGATGGCGAGGGTGACGAGGGCGGCGGCGGTTCCGGCGAGAATGGTGGGGGCCCGCCCATTCGCTTCGCGGAAACAATCCAAGCCGAGCGCTACTAGCAGCGTGATGGGGACGGCTACTACGAGGTAGTACCGCGGCTGCAGGTTGTTGTGGTAGGCGAGGAAGGCAAAGTAACCGAAGATCCAGAGCAGCAGCGTCGGACCGAGCGGGTTGACGAAGAGGCGCGGGCGCCAGAAGAGACCCAGCGCGATCACTACGAAGAATGCCGGATAGAGGACGTGGCCCATCCACATGCCGTCGGAGAAGGTGTTAAGGATGACTTTGGCGAAGGGTTCGAGCTCGATGCCGGTGTAGGCGTTGGCGGAGAAGAGGTAGCGGTAGTCGGCGAGGTAGTGGGGACGGACGAAGAGAGCGAAGTAGGCGAGCCAGAGAACGGCAGCCATCGCGGATGGCAGGATCGCGAAACGGATCGCGGTGCGGAGGCGGTACCCAGCGCGGGCCCAGACCATGTAGGCGATGGCCGGGAAGAGGAAGATGCCGGTGGTTTTGGTGAGGACGATGGCGGGGAGGAGCAGGCCGAGCGCGATACTGGGGAGGAAGCTTGCGAGACGAGGGGCCAGCGTCTGGGGCCCAGGGTTCAGAGTGCTCGGTCCGGAGAGTTTGAGCGGGTGGAGGTACGAGGCGGCCAGCAACGCGAGCAACGTTAGGCAGATGAGCAGGGGTTCGAGGATGGCCATGCGCTCGAAGACGTAGAGGAAGGGACTCGCGCAGAGTAAGAGGACGGCGAGGGCTGCGGCCAGTGGGCAGGAGGAGGTCTCGGTGCGGGGGCGGGTGTGGCGTTCGAGCAGCAGCCAGGTGGCCGCGAGCGTGAGCGCAAAGACGCAGAGAGTGAGCGCGCGGGCCGCGGCCGCGGAGACTCCGGTGAAGCGGAAGACGAGTGCCTCGAGCGCGGGCCAGACCGGCAGCGCGACGGCGGGATTGAAGTCGCCCTTCCAGTACCAGTGTCCGAAGAGCGTGTGGCGGATAGCGGCGTCGCCGTACCAGCCTTCGTCGGTGTACTTTGACCAGTCAACCCACGGGGAGTGGTTGGGGAAGTCGGCGTTGAGATGAAGGAAGTGCAGGGCGAAAAAGACTGCAGCGACCGCGAGAATCGCCCAGCGCAGAAGGCGGCTGCGGTCGACGGACCGTGGCGATTTGGAAGGCGAGGAACTCAAGGAGTCGGGGTGAGCCTCTGGTCGTTTGGTTTATCGTACTCAAGGTTCGATGCTCTGGTAAGCCGATAGAGAATAAGGGTTTCGAGTGCGGGGTCATCCATGATGCGAAAGCGGCCTGCTTCTTCAAGGTGGAAGCTGTGCGAGAGAGCGTCGCGGGTCGGGGCTTCGAGGGGGATGTAGAGAGCTGCCCAGCCGGGTTGGTAGCGCTGCGCGAGTGTGTCCGGCGGAAGTACGGTGAACATGTCGCCTATAGATGGGACGCCCGTGAACAGGGAGACATCGGAGCCGCTAGGGGACATGATCAGCGGAGAATGGCCTGGGTCGGCAGTTATCGTAGAGCGGATTTGCCGGGCGGCGGTGAGGAAAGTGTAGTCCGGGTGGAAGGCGTAGTGGAGGGTCTGGCGGGCTTCGAGCGTGATGACGGCGAGGAGCACAACGGCGGTGGCTGCGGCCAGGAGCTTGCGCGGCTTTGAGGTTAGCGTGCCGATGAAGGGTCTCGCAGCAACGTGCGCGAGCAGCAGGAGGAGCGGGACGAAGACCGGGAGGTAGTAACGCGGTTGCCGGCTGCCATGGTAGACGATGAAGGCGAGGTAGCCGGCGGCCCAGAGGAGCAGCGCCGCGATGAGAGGGTTGCGACGCGGGCGGATGATGGCGACGATCACTGCAACGGCGGCGGGGATCAGAATGACGCCGATCCAGCGCAGGTCTTTGAGGCCGTTGATGAGGCCGGCAAGGGCGTTGTGCCGGTTGATGCGATACGCGTTGGCGGCGAAGACATTTTTGACGTCGGCTGCGAGGTGGAAGTGGGCGATCGCGAAGACGTACAGGGCGGAGAGGGTTGCGGCTACCGCGACGATTGCTGCTGCTTTGCGTAGGAAGTTGCCGGGGCGGGAGATATTTTGCGCAGGTTCGGTGCAGCTCCAAAGTAGCCATGCGATAGCGGGCAAGACGGCGGTCCCTGTCGTCTTGGTGAGGATGATCGCGGGGAGCAGCACACCGACCACGATGAGCGGCCGATGCGCTGCGGGGCGGTTGCGTGTGCGGGTTGCCGCGACCAGCGCCAGCAGGATGAGGAGGACGAGTGGCGGCTCCAGCACCGCCATGCGGAAGAAGGCGAAACAGAGCGGGCTGGTGTTGAGCAGCAGCACGGCGAGTTCGGGAGCGAGGCTGCGAGGCTGGCCTTTCATGTTGGGGTCACGCCATCGATAGAGCAGCAGCCACGACGCGGCGCAGATGAGGCCGAAGACCGCAACGGCGCAGGCGCGCGCTACGGCCATCGAGGGTCCGAAAACGGCGAAGGGGGCGGACTCGATCAATGGCCAGACAGGGACGGCGGCCGCGGAGTTGAAGTCTCCGGGCACGTACCAGTGTCCGAGTTGGAACTGGCGGGCCGCGGCGGCGGAGTACCAGCCTTCGTCGGTGTACTTTGCGCGGTCGAGCCAGGGAGAGTGGTTGGGGAAATCGGCGTTGAGGTGCAGGAAGTGGAGGGCAAAAAAGATCGTCGCGAGCAGAAGCATCGTCCAGCGCAGGGCTTCGGAGAGATTGACAGGACGACGCGGCTGGGAGGAGATTTCGGCCATGGATATCGTTTGACTTAGCATACGTGCGTAAAGGCGTAGACGCAGACGGTGTGACATACAATTAAAGCCTCAGCCAGCACTTGCGAGCGTTATGAGGAGGTTCCGGTTTGCGCGGTTTGCTCGATCACAGGCGGCATATGAAGAGCCTGGATGGGCTCCGCGGCATCGCAATCGTGATGGTATTTTTCTTCCACTTCTATCCGCGCAAGCCGGGTGATCCCGTGGGTTTGCTGTCTGGAGCGGGGTGGATGGGAGTTGATTTATTCTTTGTGCTCTCGGGGTTTCTGATTACCGGCATCCTCTATGACACACTGGGGCAACGGCGATACTTTCTAAACTTCTTTGCGCGGCGCGCCCTGCGATTGTTTCCCGTCTATTTTTTGATGATTATCCTCATCATGAGTGTGGGACACTGGCTGGGTGTGATCTACACGTGGTGGGACATCCCCTATTTTTTATATGCCATGAATATTGTGGGGGACTTACACCGCAACCCGGGTTTCGGTGTTTATATAGGGACCGGACATATATGGTCTCTTGCGGTTGAAGAACAGTTTTATTTGCTTTGGGCACCGGCTGTGTTTTTTCTAAAAACGAAGCGGCGAATACTGTTGGCGTGTGCGACTGGCGCAATATTTTCGATTGCACTGCGTTGGTTTATTTCGCTGCATGCCGATTTTCCGCTGACGCCTTACGACGAGTTGCCAACAAGGTTGGATGGACTGCTGTGCGGTGGCGCCTTGGCCATTGTTCTGCGCACGGAAAAAGGCACGCGGTGGATTCAGTCGCATTTAAAGTGGCGGCACGGAGTGACTGCGGTGGCCGCCGTGGTCGTGGTAGTCTGCGTGGCTGTGGCCCGAACATCGTTCTGGTCTAGCTCGATGATGATACGGTTCGGCTATATCGCTATTGCGGCGCTGTTTGGGACGACGGTGCTGTCGGCGCTGGTGCCGGGAACATGGGTCAACCGCATAGGGCAGGTGGGATTTTTGCGCCTGTTCGGGCGCTATAGTTATGGATTTTATTTATGGCACCAGATTCCAGATAAGACCTATCGCGAGTTCCTGGGTTGGGTTGCGGGGCTCACCCGCTTCCCTGTATTGGCCGGTGCGGTCGGGTTTGCGATCTTATTTGCTTTCAACATGGGACTCGCTGCTTTGAGCTACCACGGATTTGAGTTGTATTTCCTTCGGATGAAGCGCTACTTCGCCTATGACGACGAGCGCGAGAGGCATCGCCTGGTGGTGGATGAAGCGACGACAGCGGCAGTAGTTTGAACGAAATTTCAGTGGGTAGTTGAAGGCTTCGCGTAGGTGAAGTGGCGCTTGAGGCGAAGGAAGCGGCGCTCGAAGAGTTCGTAGCTGGCGATGGCCATGCCGAGCGAACCGAAGAAGACGATCAGCGTGAAGAGAACGCCACCGACGACGACAGAATGAGTCTTTTGTTGCAGCCAGACGAGCAGGTAGGCAAGCGCGAAACCGGCTATCAGGTGATAGACGTAGAGGCCGTAGCTGTAGCGGCCGAGAAAGCGCAACGGGCTAATGTTTCCGAATTTTGCGAACAGCGACTTCTGGTCGAGCGCGAGTACCAGCAATGAAGCGAAGAAGAGTGCGAGCAGAGGGTAGCCTACCAGCGTCGTGATGCTGTTGTTGAAGTTGGGGCCGATGCGGAAGAATAGGACCGAGAGCGCTGCTGCGGATCCGAAGAAGAGCCACCGGGCTTTGGGAACGAGGCGCTCGATCGGAAACTGACGCACGAGCACGGCTGCGATGGCACCGTAGAGCAGGCCGTCCATGCGGGTGGGCAGTTCGGCTGAACACCACTCTACGGCGCGGCCTTCAGGAAGCCAGTGAAGCAGGGCTATGCGGGCCAAGAGGGCGAACACGGAAAGCCCAAGACAGAGGCGAATGACGCGGCGCGAGGATGTCGCAGCGAAGTAGATGACCAGCGGCCAGAGAAGATAAAACTGCTCCTCGAGTGAGAGCGACCACAGGTGCAGCAGCGAGAAGTAAGGAAGGACGGCTTCCAGGTTGGGATTGATGTTCGCGGCGACATTTCCGAGGTAGAAGAAGTAGGCGATGTGTCCACGATGCCATTGCAGATGCAGCAGGGGCGTCAGCGCAAGCATGACGAATAGGACCCCGTAGTAGAGAGGAAAGATGCGCAGCGCGCGGCGAATGATGAAGTTCCGGAAGTAGTGTGGCTCGGTGCGTGTGTCGAGGAGGATGCCTGTGATGAGGAATCCGGAGAGCACGAAGAACAGATCCACGCCTGCCCAACCTACAGCGCTGACGTTCATGATGCCGAGCAGGATGGGGGAGTGCGAGTGGCGGGTCAGCGTGTAATGACGCAGAAAGACGAGCAGAAAAGCTATGCCGCGGTAGCCGTCGAGGCTCGTGATGTGGCGGCTCGACGGCCGCACTCCCTCCGCCGGCGACGCGAGCGATAGGGCTTGCGGATCACTCGTAAGAGAGGGCATCAATGGGGTCCTTGCGGGCGGCTTTGAGTGCGGGATAGAGCGCTCCGAAGAGGGCTCCTGTAAGCGCGATGCCGACGGCGTAAGCGACCCACTGGCCGGTGACGGCGAAGGCCATCGTGGGAAATTTGGCGTGCAGCACGTGGCTGAGGAGGTAGGTTGCCGCGATGCCCAGCGCTATGCCGATGACCGCCAGAAGGCCGCTCTCGCGCAACACTACCGAAACGATGCTGAGGCGCGAGGCGCCCATGGATTTGAGGATGCCGATCTCGCGGGTGCGCTCCATGACGGCGGTGTACATGGACTGGAAGATGACCATAAAGCCGATGATGACAGCAATGCCGATGACGACATTGAGGGCGATCTTGAAGCCGGGGAGGTGCTCCGGGGTGAGGCCGGCGAGGAACTCGTCGAGCGTCTGGACGCTGTAATCCTGCATGCCTTCGGTGGCGAGGATTTCTTTGCGTACCTGCTCCTGGATGGCGGCTTTAGCTTCGGGTGTGGCGGCGTCTTCGGTGCGAAGGTAGAAGGCGCTGGCTTTGCCGGGTGTGTCATCGATATCGTTCATGGTTTCGAGCGGGATGAATTTGCGCGCGCCCTTGCCGTGCTCGAAGATGCCGGAGATGCGAAAAGGTTTGTTCAGAACTTTGAGGGTGTCGCCCACTTTGTAGCGAGGACCGCTGGCTGCTTGGAAGTCGTCGATGATGACGTCGTTGGGTCCCTGGAACGGTCCACCGGAGACGAAGACGAAGGGACGCAGAGCGTCGAAGCTGGGGAAGTCGATGCCGAAGATGTTTTCGACCGAAGCGCCGAGCGACAGCTTTGCGTTAACCGGGGAGGCCACCTTGACGTGCGGCATGGACTGCAGGATGGGAGCGATCTTTACGCTCGCGCTGGCAGCATTTCCGGTCATTAGCGGGCCGGTCGCGCTGGGGCGTACGAGCATGTCCATCCCGATGCCGGAGTTCTGCGCACGGCTGCCGTTCAACATGCCGAGCATGACGGCGGTGATCGAGAGAATCATGATGACTTCGATGGCGACCGCGAACGCACTGATGAT
>CAZZYB010000119.1:0-9458 GCA_964658125.1 uncultured Acetobacteraceae bacterium
AGTTTGAGCGCATGCGTTCGCTCTTCCAAGCCGTGCTGCCTAACGCCGCCGGAGACGCCGGCCTTCCCATGACCGTGCTGGCGCTCAAGGACCGCAAGGGCTTTACCGCGCTCGAGCCGGCCGCGTATCTCGCCAAAGGCGCTCTCCAACTCGACGGCTACTTCCTCCGCACGCCGGACCGAAACTACATCCTGCTGCGTCTCGACAGCGACAATCCACATCCCTTCTCCGTCGTTTATCACGAGTACACGCACTTCATCCTGCGCAAAGCCGAGTGGCTTCCCCTAGGGCTCAACGAAGGCCTAGCCGAGTTCTTTCAGAACACTGAAATCGGCGATAAGGATGTGCAACTTGGCGAGCCCAGCGAAGACAACATCCTCTACCTGCGTCAACAGCGACTTCTTCCGCTCAAGACGCTTTTAGCTGTCGACCACAACTCACCCTACTATCACGACGAGCAAAAAGGTTCCGTGTTCTACGCCGAAGCCTGGGCGCTCACCCACTACATCCAGATCACCGATTCCCAAAAGAAAACCCACCGCCTCAGCGAGTACCAACGTTTCATCGCTCAGAAACACGAGGACCCCGTTACCGCAGCCGAGCACGCGTTTGGAGACCTTACCCAGTTACAAAAGGCGCTCGAAAGTTACGTACAACAATCCAGCTACCAGGCTTTCAAGATGAGTTCCACATTCACATCGGACGACGCCTCGTTCGAGTCCGTGCCGATCTCGACCAGCGATGCCGACTCCGTGCGCGCGGACGTGCTCGCCGCGAATGACCGCATCCCGGAAGCCCGAGCCCTGGTGGAATCTATCCTCCACGACGATCCGAAGAACGCCCTCGCGCACGAGACGATGGGCTCGCTCGCCTACCGCGAACACGACGTTCCAGGAGCCAAGAAGTGGTACAGCGAAGCCGTGCAGCTCGACTCGCAGAGCTATCTCGCGCACTATGACTACGCGGTCTATTCCATGATGGATAACGACACCGGCAAGGACGATTCCATCGAGTCCAGCCTGCGCAAAGCCATCCAACTCGAACCTGGCTTCGCTCCCAGCTACGATGCCCTCGCGCGCTTCTACGCCATGCACCACAAGAACCTCGACCAGGCCCGCATGCTCAACCTGAAGTCCGTTTCGCTCGAACCCACCGACATACGCTACCGCCTTAACGCCGCGTACATCGCCATGCAGCAGGAACGGCCGGACAACGCTCTCGCCATCCTGCACGCCGCAAAGGAGCTCGCTAAAACACCCTCCGACATGGCCATGGTCGACCAGCAGCTACAGCAGATCGAAGTTTACAAAGATCAACTCGCTCACGTTCACGATGGGGGCGGAGCCGTGGTCAGGCGCAACGTTGCCGAAACCCATGAACCCGAGCCCGAGCCTTACCCCACCGCTCCCCCGCCCGGCCCGCACCACATGGTTCGCGGCGTCCTGCGCGCCGTCCACTGCTCCTACCCGACGGTGCTTACACTCGAGGTGGACCAGGGCGGCAACCCGCTGACGCTGTACACCAACAACTACTTCAAAGTCGCGTTCAGTACTGCCAACTTCACGCCCACCGGCGACCTTGACCCCTGCCGGGCGATCGAGGGCATGAAAGCTAAAGTCGACTACACCGCTGTCAGCGATAAGCGCGTTGCCGGCCAGATCGTCGCCATCGAACTGAGCAAGTAGAGCGCCCTACCGCAAGCCCTCGGTCTGAAACGGCAACCCCGTCACCGGCGTATGCGCCACATCCGCATCGACGTTGTTAGCCACAGAAGCCCGTACAAATTTGCGCGGCTGCACATCGACATTCCATCCATCCACGGACACCGCCGCCGACCCGCCCTTGAGGTCGCTGAGCGCGGCCTCGATAGTCAAAACCCGCGTCTCGCCTGGCACAAGCGAAACGTAGTTGTCGCCGTAGAACACCGGCAGCACCCTCTGCCCGGTCTCCCCACGCCGGAGTTGCAGGTGTGCCATCAGCGCAATCTTGTCTGTCGGATTGTGGAGCGTGACGGTCAGCAGGCACTTGCCCGCGACGTCCCGCCGAATGACATTTGTCTCGATCGTAACCTTCGCCAAAGCATCGAGTTCAGTGAGGTCATCGCGACGGTCTTTCAGCGCCCGCCAGTAGAAATTCTCCGAGACAAGCTTCCCCGCGCCATCGAGCAACTCCAGCTTGACGAAATGCACCGCCGAAACTGTCTCCGGAAACTCCACCTTCTCAACCACCGTAGCCGCATCCGCCACAGCAGTTACCGGAATCTCTTTCCGCAGCGATACAGAGCTGTCCAGGTTGTATACGGTCAAGCGAGCCGTCCCGGTCATCGCCTCCGGACGATTGTTGATCACCTCGATCTGCTCCTTGTCTTCATTGAACTGCACATGAACAGCTTCGCCCGCATGCTTCACCGCGAACAGCGCCGCGTTCGGCTCCAGGTCATGGTGATAGATCTGCCACACGAAGCTCGGCTGCGCGGGATGACTCATCCACATGATCACGCCGGTCGCAGGTTTGAACAGCTGCGCGTTGCGTCCTTCGTACATCGCACGATGCGCTTCGTAGTTCATCATCTGTCCCTTGCGCGCAAAGTCCGCAAGGTTCGCAATTTTGCCATAGCGCTTCGCCGTAATCCCGGGGTACTTGTCCGACCCGGAAGCACCCTTCGCGAAGTCGTGCTCGGCCCAGTCGTCGGTTATGGCCTCCCAGTCTTTCTCCGGCATCATGCCTTTGATCGATTCCAGCGTCGGCACTGAAACTGTTCCGATCTCCGTTTTGAACGGCGCGTCCACGTCGTAGTATTCGCGCGGCGTACGCCACCGATAAGGCCCCGCCGAATGCACGCCGTGACCTTCCGTCGAGCTGGGCTGATACATCCGCTTCGGCTCCAGTTCCGCCATCAACATCCGCAGCGCATCGTCGATCTCCTTGGGCGGAAAGCCTTCGTTGCGCGCACACCACACCGCGATCGCAGGATGATTCCGAAACCGCACGATCTTCTCCCGCACATTCGCCAGGTACGTTGGAAGGTCGGTAGGATTCGGGCCATCGCTCGGGTTCGGCTGGAAAAATTCATCCCACAGCAACAGCCCATACTTGTCACACAGTTCGTAGAAGTCTTCGCTTGTACTCTGCCCCACCCAGTTGCGGATCAGGTTCAGGTTCGCATCGTGATGCATCCGAATCTGCGCTTCCATCCGCTCGCGCGGAATCTGCTTCATAGCATCGTCGAGCCCCCAGTTTCCGCCGCGGATAAACACCCGTACACCATTCACTGAAATTGTCAGGTTGTCCGAATCAGGCACCGCATACGTAATCTCTCGCACGCCGAAGCTCACATCCTGCGCATCGGAAACCGATGCAGTTTTCGCACTCACGAAGCTAAGGTGCAGCTTGTACAAATTCTGCGCACCATACCCATTCGGCCACCACAGCTTCGGCTTCACCAGCCTCAAGACCGGCGTCGAAGCAGCATCGAAGCTGACAACCTTCGAACTGTGCGCTTCAACTTCCACCGCCTTCTGAAACACCACCGCTCCGATGCTTCCTTTCACTACGCCCTTCACCGGCGCATCGCTTACGTTTTCAACCGTGGTCTGCACGGTCACATCCGCGGAGTCGGTACGTGGCAGCGGCAACGTCGTCGTCACCAGCGGGTTCTCGACCCGCACAGCGCCCGTTGCCGACAGATAAACCTTTTGCCAGATGCCGGTATCGCGATCGCGAATCGCCGGAATCCAATCCCACCCAATTGTGGACAGAAACGTCGGCCCGTCGATCGCCGTCTCACCGCCGTTCAAGCCCATGCCTGTGCGCAGCGTATGCTCATGCGGCTCGCCCGGGTGCGGCTGCGGAGACACCAGCACCGCAATCACCGCACTGTGCCCGGCCTTCACGTCCGCCGATACGTCGAACGTCCCCCGCGCAAACGCCCCGCGCATCGTCCCAACCTGCGCACCATTCACCCATACCATCGCGGAGTAGTTGATGCCGTCGAAGTTCAGCCACACATGCTTGCCCGCATACGCCACCGGCACCGCCACCACCGTGCGATACCAATACGAAGTCCGCGCCAGGCTCTCCGGGATAACTTCCGGCCGGTTGTTCTCCCCATACATCGGATCGGGATAAACCTTGTTCGCCACCAGCGTCGTCAGCGCTGTGCCGGGAACCGTCGCCGCATACCACCCATTCGCCGAGTACTCCGGCGACGACACGACGTCACCCGCCTCGGCAACCCGCGCCACATCCTGCATCTTCCACACGCCAGGCGAGACGGTTGCCGCAGCAAACAACGGCTTATTGACCGCGCAGAAAAGCAGCCCAGACACAAACAGCGTAGAACGGCGAAGAAACGTCGGCGTAAACATCCCACCTTTCTAAATCATTTCGCAGACGTGCGCGTGATCGCCGTAAATTCTTCGCGACTTTAGAAAGAATGGGCGTGTCACCTCTCGGCGACACGCCCGTTACTTTTGTTCAGCCCTCGAACTACGCCTCGTCCGCCAGCGGCTGCCACAGTTCTACGCGGTTGCCGTCGCAGTCCTTGATCCAGGCGAACTTTCCGTAGCCTTCATCCTGGCGGTTCGGATCGATCCACACGCCCGCCGCCTCGAGCGTCTTCAGGAGCTCATCCATATCGTCGACGCGGTAGTTGATCATCACCCCCTGCTCGCCGTCACCGAAGTACTTCGTGTCCTGCGGGAAGCCCGACCAGACGGTCATCCCCGTCCCTTTAGGGACCTCGTCGCTCCATGCGAAGTTCACGCCGTAATCTGTAGCCACAAAGCCAAGATGCTCGACGTACCAGGCCTGCAGGGCCTTGGGATCCTTCGACCGCAGAAACACACCGCCAACACCCGTCACTCGTGCCATCGTCGCACCTCGCTTTTCTCTATGCTCAACAGCTCAGAACTCTAAGCTCGTGCAAACCATCATCTCTCAAAAAGCGGTAAGACTCGCCACCAATTTTTCAACACTACCGTTGTCGATTGCCTGCGCCGCCAGCACGCAACCTTCCGCAATATTCGCCGCGAGACCGGCCGCAACCACTACGGCCGCTGCATTCAGCACAACAACTTCGCGCCGCGGTCCGCGCTCACCGGCAAAGATCGACCGCAGAATAGCAGCATTCACCTCAGCGTCTCCACCCTCAAGCGCCGATAGCGGCGCGCGCGGGATACCAAACTCTTCCGGCGCAACCTTGTACATTCGCACGAAGCCGTCCCGCACCTCGGCCACCTCGCTCGGCCCGCTCAGCGCCAACTCATCCTGTCCGCCGTGTATCCCGGCATCCCCATGCACCACAAACGCATGACGAGTCCCCAGCATCGTCATCGCCTGCGCCACCAGTGGCACCAGCCGCGCGCGATACACGCCCAGCACCTGCCGCTTCGCACCCGCGGGGTTCAGCAGCGGCCCCAGCACATGCAGCACCGACCGCACCCGGATCGCTCGCCGCACCGGCAGGATTGCCTTCATCCCCGGATGGTGCGACGGCGCCAGCAGGAAGCAGAACCGGTGCGTGCGCAGCGCCTCCGCCGCCGCCTCGGGCGCAAGTCCTATCGGAATCCCCAGCGCCTCCAGCACATCCGCCGACCCGCAGGTCGAGGTCACCGCACGATTTCCATGCTTGGCCACAGTGGCCCCTGCCGCCGCGGCCACCAGTGCAGCCGCCGTAGAAATATTGAAGCTTCCGCTCGAGTCTCCGCCGGTTCCGCAAGTATCCACCAGCGTCTCCCGCTCTGCGTCGGTCAGTGGCAGCGATTGCGCAACCTCCCGCATCGCCACGACAAATCCGGCGACCTCGGCCGGCGTCTCGCCCCGGGCCGCAAGCGCTCCCAGCAAGGTCGCAAGCTCCATATCGGAAGCATCGCCCAGCAGAATCGCGCGCATCAGCGCCGCGGCCTCTTCAAGCGAGAGGACTTCCCGCGCCTCTACAATCCGCCGCAATTCAATTTGTATGGACATGCCTGTTAGCAGGCTAACAAACGCCTGGCCTTACGGCAGTAATCCATACACCACCAGCGACGATTGCCCGCCAACAAACACATGTCCATTGGCGACCACGGCACTCGTAAACTTCACCGGCGCAGGGCCGAGGTCGCGATTTCCCGCAGCTTGGTTGGAGCCGTAAAGCTGCGTAGCCAGATTGTTCGCGTCGAACGCATAGAGCACGGCATTGCTACCGCTATGCGTCAGTGCCCAGGCGATGCCGTTGCTGGTCCCATTGGCTGAAATGTTGGGGCCGGTGCCTCCGCTGGGGCCGCTGCCCGGCATGTTGAATGTTGTCTGCGACGCCGGCGCCGTGGACAGGCTTCCGGCTGCGCCCTGCCCACCCGCTGTGAAAGCGTAGGCCTGCAACGGCAGACCGCTGCCGCCGACGTAAAGCTTATTGTTGAAGTAAGCAAAATTGTTAAAAATGCTACCGCCGATGGTGAAGTCCTGAACGTCGCCGTTGAGGCCGTTCGGGCCGTGGGTGCCCGTATCGTAGGTGCCCATGTGCGCGGTGTTCAGCAGGTAGATACGGCCGGTCTTGTCGGTCTCCACCATCAACTGCAGAGCGACGCTGGAAGCCGGATCTGCAAACAACAGAGGCTGGCTGACACCTACGTCCAGATCGGCATTCGAGAGCGCCTGCTGGTTGCTGGGCACAAAATAATCCGCTACCGCCGGCGTAAGCCCGGTAGTGGGCGGCGCGAGTTTGATACCCGCATCCGCGAGATCGTTCGTGGGCGGATTGAATGTTCCGTTTCCGCCAATCACGTAGATGTATCCCTGCGCGTCTGCCGCAGGGCCGCCGGCAGCCATCCAGATACCGCCGTCGCTTCCGTTCGGAGTGTTGACGTACACCGCATTCTGCGCCAGCGTGGAAGCGTTGTAGCCCATCACCCAACCGTGATACGGCCCAATATCGCAGTGCGAAGCCCACGCAATCCACACCGTGCCGTTGGCCAGCAGAAGCGCCGACCGCTGATTTTCCTTGAGCGCATCAAAGGTCAAGGTGCCGCCGCTCGCACCCGCACCGGTATTGCTCGCTACGGCGGCGGAGATACTCACAGGGCTGCCCGGCTTTTCGCTCCCGTCGATCAACGAGATCGCATGCAGCCGCTGAATGTACGCGCCGGAGGTGGTGTTCTTCGTCTTGCTGAGGGCGTAAATCGTTCCGGTTGCCCGGTCAATCACAGGCGTACTCAGAAGCGTCGTCTCGGGGCTGGGATTGCCGCAGCCATAGTCGCTGGTCACGACCTGCGTCTCGCCAGCCGGGACCACCGAGGTCTTCCATAGATAGCCCTGCCCGGGGTTGTTGCCGTCTGCGTCGAAGGCGTACATCGTGCCGTGAACGCTGGACGCAATCACCACATCATGAACGAGGCCGTCAGGTAACCCAAGCCCGCCGACATACAGCGGTTGCGCGTAAAGATAGCCATCGGTAGGGAACGTAAACTTCTTGCCGAAGCTGGTGGAGTTCACGTTGGCGGGGGTCAGAATCGTTTCCGCCGCCTGCAGGCCGGTGCGGTTCGCGTTGTTGTAATAGGTCAGTACGTCCGACGGAAACAGGATGGGCAGTGCGTAGCTCGATGGAGCGCTCTGCAGCGTCGGCTGGAACGGCGATTGCGGCGTCGCCAGGTTATAGATCGCTGCGGCGTTCTGTGTTGGGTTGTTCGCCACATTCAGCGCGGCCTGCACGGTGTTCGCCGGAGTCGCAGCCCCCGCCATGCTATCGCTGAAGAGCGTGGCACAGGTGTTGCTGCCGGATGGCGAATTGATGCAGGCCGCGAGCGAGTTAGCCAGCGAGTTGACCGCCGCCTGCGGCACAATCCCGTTCCCGACCAGAGTCGTCGCCGGAGCCAGCCCCGTCGTCGTATCGACCATGTTGTGGCTTGAAGCAAACGCGGCAGCCAGCGCGTTCGCATTGGCCGCACCCACGTTGGTAGGCCCCGTCATATACGGAGCGAGCGCGTAGACGGCCGCCACCGTCGTCACCTCGTTCACGGTGATGAACGTATTGGGATTCAATGCGCTGCACGGTCCAAGTGCAGCCATCAGCGCAATGGCGCTGTTCGGCCCTCCACCCGCATCGCCTCCGAGCGCCAGGACGTAGACCTGGTCGCCAGGCTGGCACGTATACAAGCCGGTGATGTTGAACAAACCGCCCGGCCCCGTGACCACATAGCCGGGAGCGGCCAGCATTGAGCGCGACGCGGCCCCGTTGCTCCCGCTCCCCGCCGCGTAAAGATAAACCTGTGCGCCGACGACGGGCTGCTGCCCGCCGTAGAGCGTGCCGTGAACACCGCCCACGGCTGGGACGGCGGTCGAAGTCCCGCTCGTTCCGGACCCAGTCGCGCAACCCGCAGCGACGATAGAGAGAAGAGAAGCTGAAACCACACTTAGAATCGCGCAGCGAGTGGAACGAAGGGTAGAGCGCATAGCGGGGCCCCGGAGCTGATCCCAGACATCGGGAGAACTGGAATTGCTTTGGGATAGATGGCGGGAGCAACCGTTAGGTGGCCCGCGTGACATTCCCTTTACAATTCCGCCTTAAAACGATAACCGCGCATCTTCCGCTCCTGTCATTGGCAGCGGTTGGCGCCCTTGTTTACTATGAACAGGTTGTCGAAAGCCGACTGAGAACCCCCTATGAAAATTCACGAGTACCAAGCCAAAGAGATTCTGCGGAAGTACGGCGTCCCGGTCCCCGCGGGCGAAATGGCCACCACCCTCGAAGAAGCCGACACGGCCGCCAAGCAGCTCTTCTCCGCCGGTAACGCCGTCGTTGTAGTCAAGGCGCAGATTCACGCCGGAGGCCGCGGCAAGGGCGGCGGCGTCAAGCTCGCCAAGACCATCGATACGGCCAATGAAGCGTCGAAGGCGATCCTCGGCATGCAACTCGTCACGCATCAGACCGGTGCCGCCGGGCAGAAAGTCCAGCGCCTCCTCATCGAAGAAGGCTCCGCCATCGACCGCGAGCTCTATCTCGGCCTTGTCCTCGACCGTGCTTCCGGCAAAGTCGTCTTCATGGCCTCGCAGCACGGCGGCATGGACATCGAAGAAGTCGCGCACAGCACCCCCGACGAAATCTTCAAGGAGTACATCGACCCGGGCATCGGTTTTCAGCCCTACCAGGCCCGCAAACTCGCTTTCAAACTAGGCCTCGCCAAAGAACAGATTGCCGACGCCGTGAAGTTCATGATGGGCCTCTACAGGGCCTTCATCGACACCGATTCCACCCTCATGGAAATCAACCCCTTCATCACCACCAAGGACGGCAAGCTCCTCGCGCTCGACTGCAAAATCAACTTCGACGACAACGCCATGTTCCGCCACAAGGACCTGAAGGAGCTCCGCGATATCTCCGAAGAAGATCCCCTTGAAGTCGAAGCCTCGAAGTTCGCGCTCAACTACATCAAGCTCGATGGCTCCATCGCCTGCATGGTCAACGGCGCCGGCCTCGCCATGGC
>CAZZYB010000120.1:0-9438 GCA_964658125.1 uncultured Acetobacteraceae bacterium
AGTTGCTAAAGAAGTCTCGTTTCGTTAAGGCGGTGGCTTCAGCCACCGCATAAGTGCTGCAGAATAAATCCGGCTTTAGCCGCTGAGGTAAGGCCGAACGCCAACCGACATCTTTCTCAGCACCCTCACAACTGAGTACCATTCGCCTATCAGGAGAAAACATGCCCAACAAGCTAACCGGCAAACGAAGTTCGACCAGGTAGGCTCGGCCCAGGCGCTCGACCGCGAACTTCGCCCCAAAGGCATCAAGGTAGGCGTCATCTGCCCCGGCGGCGTCAAAACCGAGTTCGCCATCGGCGCCGGCCGCACCACCAAAAGCGTCGCCCAAAGCGCCATGCTCGAACCCGACGACGTAGCTCAGGCCGTCCTGCTCGCCTGCACGCAATCCGCCAACGCCCGCATCATCGAAATCCAGATGCGCACGATGGCCGAATCCCTCGCCTAAAGCAATCGACACGGACCAAAGCTCTTGAAATTATGTAATCGTTCGATTACAATTTGCCTATGTTCTCAATTCGGCCGCTGCGCGAATTTACCGACTGGATTGACGACCTGAAGGATGAAACGGTGCGCGGTGTGATCGCCGCCCGGATCAAACGCCTTGAACTCGGTTTGATGGGGGATGTTCAGCCAGTTGGCGATGGCGTCTCCGAACTGCGCATTCACCTGGGGCGCCGGTTGGCGCTTGTACTTCACCCAGCGCGGTACGCAGATCATCGTGCTGCTGGTCGGTGGCTCCAAACGCACCCAGAAGAAAGACATCAAGCGCGCCAAAGCATTGGCCGCGTTGCTCGATGAAACGGAGGAAACTGTATGAGCAAACGCATCAAAGTGGCCGATCTACCCGAGTTCGACGCAGCCCCTTATCTCGACAGTGAAACATCCATCGCTGCCTACCTGACTGACATTCTGGAGGCAAACGATGCATCCTTGCTGGCCTCGGCGCTGGGCGACATTGCCCGCGCTCGTGGCATGACCGAGATCGCTAAGACAGCAGGGATTACGCGGGAAGCCTTGTACAAAGCTCTGCGTCCAGACAGCGCTCCCCGATTCGATACCGTCAGCCGGGTGTGCGCCGCCCTTGGTGTGCGTCTCGTAGCCCAGCCCGTCCATCCCACTCCCGACACAGTTTGAAACGCGACAGGGCGAGCAGCGGGCTGATCTGGAGCTGAGCAAGAGCGAACAGTTCGCTAAGGGCCGGGACTGCCATTGACTACGCTTCGGTCAGGTGCTACGGCCCGTCCCACACCAGCCGGGTCTCAGGGCCAACGGCCCGTCCTATCCCAGCCCAGGGCGAAGCCCTGGGTTAGGGGCGTGATGCAGCTCAGAGCGCTGAAGGCGCGACCTAAAATGCCCGGATTTACATCATTTCGCCGGAGCAAACTATATTCGTACAGCGCGAAGATGTAGCCTTCTCCTGTCGCGATACGCTCCGCGATAAAGGAGCCATTCATGGACCGCCGCAGCTTCACCAAACTCTCCAGCCTCGCCCTCGCCGCCACCCAGCTTCCCGCACGCGCGCAATCCGCCGCCAGGCCCGTAGGTTTCGCCGCCATCGGCCTCGGCACCATCTCCGAAATCTTCATGCGCGCCTGCGCCAACTCCCAGACCGCGAAGATCACCGCCCTCGTCACCGGCCACCCCACCGACAAAGGCGCGAAGTACGCCGCAAAGTACGGCATCCCTGCCAGCTCCATCTATACCTACGAAACCTTCGACCGCATCCGCGACAACAAGGACGTCGACGCCGTCTACGTCGGCCTCCCCAACAGCATGCACGCCGAGTACACCATCCGCGCCGCCGCCGCCGGTAAGCACGTCCTCTGCGAAAAGCCCATGGCCATCTCCTCCGCCGAGTGCCGCTCCATGATCGCCGCCTGTCGCAAGGCCAACGTCAAGCTGATGATCGGCTATCGCGTCCACTACGACCCCACCTGGAACCAGGCGCTCGAAATCGTCCGCTCAGGCGGCATCGGCCCGCTCGAATCGTTCCACGGCGGCTTCTGGGGCTTCCAACCCACAGGAGCGTGGCGCCTCAACCGCAAACTCGCCGGCGGAGGCCCCATCATGGATCTCGGCATCTACCCGCTCAACGCCATCCGTTACATCACCGGCGAGGAACCCCTCGGCTTCGGAGCCAACATAGCCACCCGCGAGACCGGCCCCCGCTTTGCCGAAATGGAACAATCCATGGAGTGGACCATGAAATTCCCCTCCGGCATCCTCGCCTCCTGCGGCTGCTCCTACGGTGCCAGCGGTCCGAACAATCTCCGCATCAACGGCGCCACCGGCTACCTCCTGATGGAGCCTGCCTACAACTACGACGGCATCGGTCTCCGCGGCGAAGTCTCCGGCGGCAAGCAGATCGACATTCCCTCCACCGGCAAGCTGCCCTTCCAGTTCGTCCTCGAAGCGGAGCACTTCGCCGACTGCGTTCGCCATAACAAGGAGCCCCGGACGCCCGGCGAAGAAGGCCTCAAAGACCTGCTCGCCATCGAAGCCATTTACCGAGCCGCGGGCAGTCCCATCGCCTGAAGCAGACCCAACCGCAATTCCTGAAGCGGGCCATACAGCCTACAAAACCCGTGTCACCGAAACCCCTCGTAAATGCAAGAATTGTGCAATTATTTGCGCCAATTGTAACCACAATCGAACCACAAACTCGTCACTAACAGCGGTATGCAAATCGCAATCAATGCATCTATGATTCACCTGGAGCGCCAGGTGAACGCCATCTCCGAACTGGACGACATCGACGCCCTGGTTGCGGTCTACTGGCCCCGTATACTCCGCTATGTCACTTTCTCCATTGGAGATGCGGACCTCGCGCAGTCCATCACCCAGGATTGTTTCCTCAAAGCCTACAACGGCCGCGCCTCATTTCGAGGCGATTGCGCCGTCAGCACATGGCTCATCAGCATCGCCAACAACCTCGTCCGCGACCAGATCCGCCTCAAAAAGTTCCAATTCTGGCGCAAAGCGCAAGCAACCTCCATCGATGTAGCCGAATTCGCTTCTTTCCTGCCTTCCGACGAGAGTTCTCCCGAGAAACGCCTCTTAGTCCAGGAAAGAACAGCGCAAGTTAAACAGGCGCTGGATCAACTTTCCGTGAACCAGCGTCGTATCTTCCTTCTAAGATTTTTTGAGGGCCTCAACATCGAAGAGATCGCGGATGCCACCGGCATGCCCGTAAACACCGTGAAAACCCATCTTTACCGCGGCATTACCGCTATTCGTGCCAATTTAGGAGAGAAAGCATGAAGATCCCCACTCATTTAACCGACGACCAGTTCACAGACTGCGTCCTGATGGAGTCGAGCCTCGAAGCGCAGGCTCACCTGTCGACCTGCGAGCCCTGCCGTCAGGAACTTGTCCGCTTTACCCAGTCGATGGAAGACTTTAGCGCGGCCACACTCTCTTGGAGCGAGTCGCAGCCCACCGTCAGCCTGCGCTCCGCCGCGCGTTCCACCGCTCGCCGCCCCGTATACGCCGCTGCCGGCTGGGCTCTCGCGACGGGCCTCGTTTTAGCCGCCGCCGTGCCGCCAATCTGGCACCGCACGCATGTCGGATCAGCCAACCAGGAGCCTGTCATCGAGGCGTCTGCAGAGGACTCCGAAGCGCAAATTGCTGAAGACAATCGCATGATGCAGTCCGTAAATCTTGCAATCCGCGTTCATGAACCTTCTCCGTTCACCGAATTTCGCCTGCGCGACGTTCGTCACACCGTAACCAGCCCCCGCCCTGAGGTCAGGAGCGAATGAAGAGGGTTTTGCGATCTGTCCTGGTGGGCTTGTGCCTCCTGCTTTCCGCAGGAACGCTGGCTCACGCGCAACGCGGACCGGGCGGTGGCCGTCCCGGTGGCGGCGGTATGCCCGGCGGAGGCATGGGTGGCGGTCGCGACCGCGGAGGTTTCCCCGGGTCCGTGGGTGTCCCCCTGTCCGGCGGCGGAGACAGCGTTCGCCCCCCCAGTCCCGGTCCCGTTCGCGACGGTAACGGAAGCACCATGCGTGGAAGCCTTCAACTCGCCCCTCCCGGACGCTGGTGGGACGACAACACCTTCGTCAAGTCCATCGGTCTTCGCAAGGACCAGCAGAAGAGAATGGACGCCATCTTCAACGCCAATAAGGCCGCCATTCTTGAGAACTACAAGTCGCTGCAGCGGGAGGAGTCCCGCCTGGAAGCGCTCACGCGGGAGACTCAACCTGACAAGGCCCGCATCTTCGCGGAAATTGATGCCGTCAACATGGCTCGCGCCTCAGTTGAAAAGGCTTACGCGCAGATGCAGCTCCAGGTCCGTCAGGAAATGGACAACGATCAACTCGTGAAGATGGACAAATTCCGCGAAACCCCTCCAGCGGATTGACACGCAAACTCTTGAAATCTTCCACAAGCGCCTCAGCTTAAACGTGTCAAGTCCAGACCGCTCCTGACCGGCAACCCCGCCGTCAAGCATCCATTCCTGCGTTAAACGCTTCCGATGCAACAGCACCCTGGCGAAGGGAATCTTCCGTGCGCCTTCAACGGCGCCGTGTTGATTTATCTTCGCGCTGTGTCGGCGGTCTAGACTAAATCTGTAGATCCAGCCGGGGTCTGTTGATGTCGCGCTGGTTTCCGGTCTCGATCGACGCAGTACAACCCGAGCACCAACTTCGACTGGAGTCAACGCATGGAGTTCCACATCAATCGCTCGCTACGTGAGCGACTCGGCCTCGACGATGTTCTGTTCAGTTACACGGGGAATGTGGTCTTCGCGAACCTCGCTGGCGCCCGCGCCCTCGCTGACCAGCTCAATAAATTGCGCGGCACGGAACCCGGAGCGACCGAGGTCGTCAACGCCGGCGCGCTCTACGCCATGGGCCTCATTGATGAACTGAGCCACGCGATGATCGACCGCTATCGCAAACAGGTCGACCCCGCCGTTCTCACCCAGGCGCTGGACTGGTTCACCGCTAAAGTCGGCGCGCAAAACGTTGACGGCCTCCTGCTCGCCTTCACGCAGCAATTCCCAAACGCCGCCATCTTCCGCGGCGACATAACTGCCGCCAAATGGCTTGCCGGAACCACCGACGGCCTGCCTAATCGCGAAGCCGCCCTCGAAGAACTCATGCTCCTTTGGGTCGCCAACCTCAACCCCGCGTTCCAGACTTTCAAGGAGCTCTTCAACGACGAGGCACTCAAGCAGCAACCCGCCTACAAGACCGTCACTGGCAGTCTCCCCGAATATTTCCAGGAGCGTCCGCCTGCCTCTCCGGACGGCAAATCGCTGTTTGAAGTGCTTCGCCAACCCGCCTTGGCGTCGCCCGACTCCATCACCGGCCAGCTCGACTTCATCCGCGAAAACTGGGCTGACTACATCGGCGACGACCTCCGCCAGGTTCTGCTCGCGATCGACACCATCCGCGAAGAAGACGTCGCCATCTGGATGCGTTTCCACCCGCCCGCTCCCGGACGTTTCGAAGGTCAACCCGGCTGGCAGGCTCACGGCTTCGTCGGCGACGAGTTCGTCGGCTACGATGACGACTTCAACTTCATCACCGGCGCGGATGGCGTTCGCCGCCGCCGCGAGTACTCCGCCGACCACCAGGCCCCGCTCGTGGAGTACGAAGCCTTCAGCGCCGACTACGCCTGGATGCCCACCGTCGTCATGATGGCCAAGAGCACCTACGTCTGGCTCGAACAGCTCTCGCAAAAGTATGCGCGACACATCCACCGACTCGACCAGATCCCCAACGAAGAGCTGGCCCTCCTCGCCGAGCGTGGCATGACCGCCCTCTGGCTCATTGGCCTGTGGGAGCGCAGCGTCGCTTCGCAGACCATCAAGCGCCTTCGCGGTAACGCCGACGCGGTCGCCTCCGCTTACTCGCTCAAGGAGTACGACATCGCAGCCGATCTCGGCGGCAACTCCGCCTACGAGTCCCTCCGCGACCGCGCCGCGCAATACGGGATTCGCCTCGCCAGCGACATGGTCCCCAACCACATGGGCATCGACTCCAACTGGGTCATCGAGCACCCCGAGTGGTTCGTCTCCCGCGACACCAGCCCCTTCCCCTCCTACAGCTTCGAAGGCCCCGACCTCGCCAACGACAGTCGCGTAGAGATCAAGCTCGAGGACCATTACTACGACCAGACGGATGCCGCCGTCGCCTTTCGCCTCAAGAACCACCGCGACGGCAGCACTCGCTACATCTACCACGGCAACGACGGCACAACCTTCGCTTGGAACGACACAGCCCAACTGGACTACTCGAAGGCCTACGTCCGTGAGCACGTCATGCAGGTCATCCTGCACGTCGCGCGTTTGTTCCCAATTATTCGGTTCGACGCCGCCATGGTGCTCGCCAAGCGTCACGTTCAGCGCTTGTGGTTTCCACTTCCCGGCGTCGGCGGATCGATCCCGTCGCGCGCCGAAAACGCCATGTCGCAGGAGGAGTTCGACGCCCTCATGCCCAACGAATTCTGGCGCGAAGTTGTCGACCGCGTAGCCGTCGAAGTTCCCGGCACACTCCTCCTCGCCGAAGCCTTCTGGCTCCTCGAAGGCTACTTCGTCCGCACGCTCGGCATGCACCGCGTTTACAACAGCGCGTTCATGAACATGCTGCGCGACGAAGAGAACGCCAAGTACCGTTCCTACCTCAAGAAGACCGTCGAGTTCGACCCCGACATCATGAAGCGCTACGTCAACTTCATGTCCAACCCCGACGAACGCACGGCGGCCGACCAGTTTGGCGGCGGCGATAAGTACTTCGGCACCTGCACCCTGCTCGCCACGCTTCCCGGCTTGCCCATGTTCGCTCACGGCCAGATTGAAGGCTTCAACGAGCGCTACGGCATGGACTTCAAGCAGGCCCGCATGCAGGAGTACCCCAATCAGGGCTTCATCGACCGTTATCAGCGCGAGATCGTTCCTCTGCTCAAGGCCCGCCACGTCTTCGCCGAGAGTACCCACTTCCTTCTTTACGACTTCTGGACTGAATACGGTACGGTCGACGAAAACGTGCTCGCCTACTCCAACCGTTCCGGGCATGAGCGCGCCCTCATCATCTACAACAACGTCTACCAGTCAACGCGTGGCACGATCCACATTTCCGCCGCTTCGATGGACAAAGGTAGCGGCGAGCTCCGCCAGCGCAGCCTGACGGACGCCCTCGGTCTCTGGACTGGCCACGACATGTTCATCGCCTACCGCGATCCGATCCGCGACCTCGAGTTCCTTCGCCGTGCCAGCGACCTCGAACACCAGGGCCTCACTCTCGAGCTGCGCGGCTATCAGTACGTCGTCCTGCGCCGCTGGCGAGAGCTGCGTTCTACCGCTGAACAGCCTTGGGAGCAACTCCACGACGCCCTCCACGGCGAAGGCGTTTACTCTCTCGAAGAATCGCTCGCAAAGCTCCGCCTTCGCCCCGTCCACCAGGCTCTGCGGCAGGTAGTGAGCGCCGCGAATCTTCGGGCGCTCGCAGAGGCCGGTCGGAAGCTTGCACTGCCCAAAAAGCCCGCCCCGCCCGTTGCTATCGCACCCACTGCTGCTTCCGCAGCAAAACCAGCTCCAGCTGTACCGGCGACCCGAACCGAACTCGCCTCGCCCAACATCGAGGCTGTAAAAGAAGCCTCTGACAGCGCAGAGCTGAAAACCATCTTCAGTTCCGCCGACCGCTTTTACAGTGAAGCCCTCAACTTCGCTCCGTCCCATGCCCCTGATCCCGCAGCGCCCGCGCCGGATCTGGCGCTGATTGTCGCGAAGGGCCTGCTCTCCTCCGCGGGCGAGTACGGTGAACGCTTCCAGAATATTGCCCGCGCCGGTGTTGGGCTGCCTCTGCTCGAGCGCGAGTTCTCGACGGCATGGCCTCCCACCGTCCGCGACGTCCTGCCCGCCAATGAAGAGCGCGTCCGCTCCGAGATCGTCTGGGCCCCCGTCCTTGCATGGATGGTCCTGGTCAGCTTTCCGGAGACTTACGATCGCGTTGCCGTCTTCGACCAGCTCGATCTACGCTCGGCCCTGTCCGAAATTTTCTCGTCGCTCGGACTACAGGGTGAGAGTGCTTGGCGCGCCGCCGCTCGTGTTCGCACGCTGCTCCTCAATCCCTCTCAACCAGCCGCCAAAATCTTCGTATCGGAAACCTTCTGGGCCGACTCCGACATACGCTGGCTCACCGGCATCAGCCAGGCCTCCAACGAAACCTGGTTCAACAAGGAGTGCTTCGAAGAACTCCTGAGCTGGCTCCAGCTTCCGGCGTTGCTGGAACTCTCAACCGAAGAAAAGACCGCAAAACAATCACTGTCCGCGCTCGAAAAGCAGATCTGCGACATCAGGGACGCGGCTGTAAACAGCGGTTGGAAGTTGGCTGAATTTCGCCGCAGAGTGACTGCTTTGGATGTAGGTGTGGCTCCGACGGAGTCGCCCAAACCCGTGACGGAAGCGCTTCGATAACGCAGCAGACGAGTCGGCAACGGTGCGGCGGCAGATTTGACGCACCCTGATGAACGAAAGCCCCGCAGATTCTCTTGCGGGGCTCTCGTGTGTTTCGATCAAGCGCTACCGTAGAGTTACGCGTCGGCGGTTGCGGCTTCGGCAGGTGTAGCGGATGTTGTTCCGGGCGCACCAGGCTTGGCGTCCGCGCCGGGCTTGCGGATGTCGATGCCGCCTTTGAAGAAGGCACCATCCTCGATGGAGATGCGTGCCGCGATGACGTCGCCCGTGAGCGAGCCTTCGCTGCGGATGTCGACGCGGTCAGAAGCGTGGACGTTGCCGCGGACTTTGCCGAGCACGACCACTTCACGCGCCATGATGTTGGCGGCGACCTGGCCGTTGCGGCCTACGGTAACGCGGTTGCCGGGAAGGTTGATGGCGCCTTCGATCTTGCCGTCGACGTAGAGCGATTCCGAACCCGAAACTTCACCCTTGATGACGAGGCTCTTGCCGATGGTAGCTTGTTCACCGGGAGGGACTGCGCTCGCTGGGGAAGCGCTGGGAGCGGTGTACCCGGGGGTTCCCGGCGCGGCCGGACGTGCCGGCTCGGGGGTAGGGGTTCCGCCTGCGGGCTGATTTGGTTTCCACATAGTTTCGATACTTCCTTTCCGGTTGTCGTGCAGGGGGCTTTGTTCGCGGACCGCGTCGATGGGCGCGGAGACAGTGTTTGTCTCGTCCACGATACTACTTTGGCATGAGGATTCGCCATGTTCATGGTACCCGCGCCTCGTTAGATACTCCCCTGTGGACAGCGGTGGAAAGCCGGTTTCGCTGTGTGATTTGCGCGCGTGCTCGCAGGGGACTAGTCTCGCGCCATGCAGACCTTTCGTTCGGCTTTTGTGCCCCTGCTGTTGTTCTGCTGCGCGATTTCCGCGGTGGCGGCGCCAAAGTCTCACAGCGTGACGCTGGGTACCGCACGTAAGGTGCCCTACACGCCCCCCGATGTGACTCCCGACGAGAAGAACGAAGAGACC
>CAZZYB010000121.1:0-9406 GCA_964658125.1 uncultured Acetobacteraceae bacterium
ATAGCCCTTCCAGAACTGCCATTGCGGATCGAGAGTCTTGCCGGGGAAACCCGAAACCGGCTCAGCCGCCGGGCTCGGTTCCAGCTGAGCCTTCGAGATAGGCTCGCCGCCGGTGATGCCATCCGGCACCTTGAACCACCCGTCGGCAGTCCAGGTGACAGGCAGTAAGATTACCTGTCTTCCGAGAGTTTGCAGCCCGTTTCGATAGGCATGGAGCGTGATCCACCACGAACCGTCGGACGCATCGACCAGGCGTCCATGGCCCTTTGACCACCATTTCTCGGCTTTGCTGTAAGTGTGAACGACGGGATTTTTAGGCGACCACTCCCACGGGCCGTCAATGTTGCGGCTGCGAGCGGAGAGCACCATATGACTCGTAGGCGGACCTGAAGTTCCTCCTTCCGCGACGTTCAAGTAGTAGTAGCCGTTGTGAAGGAGCAACTTGGGTGCTTCCAGACAGTCACATTCGATTTGCCAGTTTTCGGGAATTGGCCAGGTTTCGAGCACTTTGCGCGGTTTTTCGGTAACGGACAGCCCATCGGCTGAGAGCTCCGCCATCAAGCCACCTGCAAGATACAGAACGCGGCGACCTTCCGGAGTCGCCCCGTGAGTCGGGTCGATTCCATGCAATCCCAACGAAACCGGCTTGCTCCACGGCCCCAGAGGAGCGTTTGCGGTCACCACGAAGATCTCACCGTTGCAGGGGTAGTAAATGTAAAACAGCCCCTTGTACTCGCACAGGAACGGCGCCCAAACCGCCCCATAGTACTGGTCGAGCGCCGCTCCCGCTACCTGCCAGTGCACCAGATCGGTCGAGTGCCAGATCAAGAGGCCGGGCGTGTAATGGTCAGTTGTATGAACAAGGTAATAGTCCTTACCGACGCGGATGGCGCCAGCGTCCGGGTGATCGCCCGCGATGACCGGATTCAAGTATGTCCCCGACTTAGTCGATGTCGGCGAGGCCAGGGACAGATCCGGCCAGGCTGTGACCAGTCCGCCGGCCACAGCCGAGCCGCCGAGACGTACGAACTGCCGCCTCGACCAGAGAGGATTCGTGAAAATAGAACTGAAACTCAAGAGTGGGCCTCCAATGCAGAATCGACAAACACCCTATTTCTGGCTGGCGAGAGTTGGGCTGGACCCGCCGGAGACAGGTATGCGGGCGGCATCGGAGAAGTTGTGGTCACCAGCAGGCAAAAGCCGAAGCACGTAGGAAAACTCGGTCGGCTCGGACCAGACCATGTATTGCAGTAAGGGCTTGGGTCCGCAGCTGTTCGACCCGACACCCAGCGTTTTCGTATCCAGAGTGAGCACCGTCGAATTGCTCGGCGGCAGATCCTCCGCATGAGCCGGAGCTTCGAGCTGTTCATCCATCAGCGGCAGCGCCGAGACCTGCATCAACTTGCCGTCGCTCGCGGCCAACAGGGTCGGCAGACCGGTACCTCCCAATGCAGCCCAACGGATATCCTCATGGTTTCCCGCTTCCATCGGCTTAGGATACGGGGTCAATTGCTCCGCCACCGAACTCGAATACAGACCGACATCCGATCCGCGGTCGCGGTCGGAGTAGTTCTCCATCGGTCCACGTCCAAGATATGTAAAGCGGTCGAGGCTCTTGTTCAGCATCAAGCGCACACCGATTCTGGCCAGCGGGATCTTCTCCCCGGCGGGAACGAAGTTGTTCTTCACGCCAATGGATCCATCGCCCGCGATGGTGTAAGCGGTGGTAAAGGTCACCGACCATCCTTCGTGGCCTTGCTCCAGCAGGGTCGCCTCGACAACAATTGATGAGTCGCTCACCTGCCTCGCCTTGATACCTTTCACGGTCGTCTGCAGGGAGTTGACTCCGTACTTGTCCCACGACTTGGATGCCCATTGGTCATCGTTGCGATGAGGCGCTCGCCACAGGTAAAGCTTCGGCCCTCCCCCCGACACCAACATCGCCATGCTGCCGCGCGTAATCTGCGAGATCGTGCCTTGAAGTTTGTCAAACACAACGCTGAACCGATCCCCCTCCACCGTGATCGATGTATCGTCCTGCCTCAAATCCAAGGCCCCGGTCGACTGCGCAACCATAGTCCTGACCGAGGGCGCCGTGTGAAGCTCAAACTGCTGCGTTGCAACTTCATAACCGGCCTTGGCCCATATCTCCGGCTTCGCCAGCAGGAAGGAGAGTTGGACAAAGTACTCGCGGCCCGCTTTGGTCGACGCGAGCTTGAGCGGCAAGGTCAACTCTTTGCTCGCGCCTGGCGCCAGATCGACGGGCGGAAGCGTGCCCTGATCGATCGTCACGCCGTCTTCGCTAAGCGTCCAATGCGGGGCGAACTTGTTCAGATTCGTGAACGCGTACCGGTTGCGGATGCCGATCTTTCCGTGAGCGACGTCGATGGGAGTAAAGCTTATCCATTGATACACCCGCTTCAATTCGGGATAGTGAGGCTTGAGCGACCGGTCGGAAAAGACCACGCCTTTATGGATGAAATACTTGTCGTTCGGAAAATCTCCAAAGCCGCCGCCGTATGCCATGTACTGGTGGTTGGGATCGCGACCGTTCCAGAGGCCCTGATCTTCCCATTCCCAGATCGCCCCGCCCATGAGCGTCGGATACTTGTCGAAAAGATCGTTGTAGTCGCCCACCGAGCCCATCGAGTTGTTCATCGCGTGGGCGTACTCGCAGAGATACAACGGCTTCGTCCGCTTGGGATCCTCGCCCGCGCGCTGCAATTCGGTCGGATTGGTGTACATGTGGCTTTCAATGTCAGTAGGCAGGTTCGGGCCACCCCCGAACGGCTCATAGTGGGTTGGCCGAGTCGAATCGATCGCCTTGACCGCCGCAAGCGCCGTCTTGAAGCTGCTGCCGCCGCCGCACTCGTTCCCCAGCGACCACACCACCACCGACGGATGATTCTTCATGTTCTCCACGTTGGCCACGTTGCGGTCGACGATGCTTTTCTCGTAACGCGGCTCCCTGTCGAGTACATTCATATACCCGTGACACTCGACGTTTGCTTCTGCGACCAGGTAAATACCGTATTCGTCGGCGAGTTCATACCAGCGTGGGTCGTCGGTGTAGTGCGACGTCCGAACATGATTCGCGTTGGCCTGCTTCAATAGCTCGAGATCGCGGACCATCCGCTCTTCCGAGACGTAGTGCCCGGTGTCGGGCCAGTTCTCGTGGCGGTTCGCCCCCTTCAACTTCACCGGCACGCCGTTGATCATGAACACGGCATCCTTGATCTCGATCTTGCGGAACCCGGTGCGCGCGGACAGGACTTCCGCGGACTTTGCATCGCCGGCTACGGAAAGAACGGCGGTGTAAAGGTTCGGGGTCTCTGCGGTCCATTTCGCAGGATTCGCGACCGCAAGGAAGGTCGACACAGCCTGCTCCTCCCCGGGCGCTAGCCCGGGTACAGCGACAGTTGTCTGCGCGATGCTCGCCGATCCATCGCGCGTCACTAGTTCAACCTGGAGGCGACGCGCCGGCTGAGCCACGGCCGAGTAGTTCTTGATCTTGGCGGTCACCCTCAGAATGCCATCGCGGTAGCTCGAGTCCAGATCGGTCCTCAAGGCGAAATCCCGCACATGGACCTGCGGCGCGCTCCACAGCGTGACATTGCGGAAAATACCGCTCAGCCGCCACATGTCCTGGTCCTCCATGTAGCTGCCGGCCGTATACCGGTACACCTCGACCGCAAGCACATTTTTCTGCCCGGGAACGACATAGGACGTCAGGTCGAACTCCGCCGGATTGCGGCTGTTCACGCTATATCCCACCTTCTTTCCGTTCACCCATACGAAAAAACCAGCGTCGACACCGTCGAAAGTAATGAAGATGCGCCGGCCATTCCAAGCCGAAGGAACCTCGAACTCGCGACGGTAGCTGCCGACCGGATCGCGTTCGAGGTAAGCCGTATATTCCTTAGGCGGCTCGCTGGTAACACGAGGCCAGTCCTTTTTGAACGGGTAGGTGAAGTTGGTATAAATCGGTGTGCCGTACCCCTGCACCTCCATGTTCGACGGGACCGGAATCTCCTTCCATGCGCTCACATCGAAGCTCGGTTTGTAAAAATCAACTGGGCGCTCCTCGGGCCGCCGAACCCAATGGAACTTCCACTGGCCATTCATGCTCCGAGCCCAGGTGGAAGCGCTTCGGTTAGCCAATAGAGCCTCGCTGCGGTCCTTGTACGGCATCAGCGTGGCGTGATAGGGCTCCTTGTTGATCCCGAGGACCTGCTCGTCCTCCACCTCTGACGGCATTACCGCTTGCTGAGCATGAAGCAAAGGAATCAGCGCAAACAGCGCAAGCATTTTGCACACCCAACTGCAGTAACGTATCCGAATCATCTATTCCTCAAGTCGCGACCATTGCTAAAGTCTGGAACGAGTGCTGTCAAAGACCTTATCTGGCCTTTAGTCCGGGGTGCGGCGGGAGCCCGCGCATCAATTTCATACAGGAACAATACATGAGTTTCTGATATGTTGACAACGTTGTCTCCGTTTCTGGCAAACTGAAAGAACTTGTCATCGTCCGATCAATCATCGAGGAGTTTCCTCCGGCTAAAGCCAGACTCTATGAGGACGAAAGCGCAAAACAATTAGGATTCCGTCCATTTATGAAAATAGTCCGTCTTAAGATCTGCGGAATCCTTGCAGCCGGTAGCGTCTTCCTGCCTGGTGTCATCAGTTCTGTCGCGCAGACCGTTGATGCGCCCGATTCCAGATACCGCAAGTCCACCATCACCGTTGACCCTCCGTTCATGCCTGGCATCTTTCATCTTGTGGTCAATGCTTTCCATGGTTCAACAGTGCCACCACAGAGCCCCTTCGTTCTTCCGCCCAGCGAACTGAGGCCACCTTTCGTTCGACGTGCCGCCTCCGGGATGTTGACTGGTGATCCGAAAGACGCTTCGAACCCGCTGGTCCTCAAGTCACCATCCGGCAAATCGATGCTGACGCTAAAGACCGCGGTGTCGGACGGGAGTTCCACAACCTTCACGTTCAACCACGATCCGCAGGATCGTTTTTACGGCAATGGCAACGAGAGCGAGAACCACGCCGGTCCACTCGTACACACCTCGGGCAAACAGGTCGTCAATAACGGAACCACGTGCGTGCCCTTCATCTGGTCGCCATCCGGCTACGGCATACTGGTAGCTAACGATATCCGTGATATCGCGCGTCACATCACATGGTCCGATTCAAACGGAACCCTGACCTGGAACGTCCCAGAAGCTTTCGCGGATATCTACCTGATGGCTGCTCATGATGGCGCAGGTGTCCTCGGCGATTACGCGCGTTTGACCGGTGCGGCGCCCATTCCGCCGCGGTGGACCTTCGGATTCCTGTTGAGCCGCTGGGGATACAAGGATGCCGCCGACGTTCAGGACAAGTGGCAGCAATTCCGCGATCGTAAGATCCCAGTCGATGCCTTCATCTATGACTACGATTGGTACAAGGACGACTGGGAGTTCAATAGTTCAACGTTTCCCGACCCCGCCTCTAACTTGGCCAAGATGCATGCGATGGATTTGCATTTCGTCGGCATCCGCAAACCGCGGGTAGAGGCCGCGCACGCCGACTATGCCAAGACTCATGACTGGGGGATTAAGGCGCCGTTCGGGACCGACCTGCGCTTCGATATACCTGCCGCGCGCACCTGGTGGTGGAACTATCAACTGCCTCTGCTGAAGGTAGGTGTCGACGGCTGGTGGAACGATGAGGCCGAACAAGCCTACGATGAATTTTTCTACATGTCGCAGCAACAGTACCTTGGCGGGCGTGCCGTTAGCCAAAATCGCCAATGGTCCATCGACCGGGCCTTCGCTCCCGGCTTGCAACGCTACGGTGCAGCGGCATGGACCGGCGATATCGAATCCACCTGGGCGGCGTTCAGCGAACAGCCGGGGACGCTTCTCAATTGGAGTATGGAAGGAATGCCTTGGGTCTCGCACGACACAGGTGGATTTCAAAGCACGCCCACTCCGGAGCTATATACGCGTTGGATAGAGGAGGCGGTCTTCATCCCGATCATGCGCGCCCACGGCACTCACAACTCGCCTCGTTGGCCCTGGGCTTTTGGAGACGAACCGCTTGCAGCGATGACCAAGGCGATCAACCTGCGATATCGACTCATTCCCTACCTCTACACGCTTGCCGACGCAACCTATCGCACGGGCCTGCCCCCCATGCGGCCCTTGGTCCTCGAGTTTCCAGATGACCAGGCCACGTGGTCATTGAATGATGAGTGGATGCTCGGCGATCACTTGTTGGCCGCACCTGTTTTGACCAAAGGTGGAGAGAGGAAGGTCTATCTACCCGCGGGCAAATGGTTCGATGGCAACACGGGCAAAGCCATAGGAGGAGCGCAGACTCTGGATCTCACTCCCGTTCCACTGGATGTCATTCCGTTCTACGTTCGTGCCGGCAGCATTCTGCCCATGGGCCCGGTGATACAGTCGACGTCCGAAGCTGAAGACCCCCTCGAAGTGCGCATCTATCCTGGGGCTGACGCCGCCTTTTCGCTCTATGAGGACGACGGCACGACCTATGCTTATGAGAAGGGAGCTTTCACCCGTATCCCGATGCAGTGGAACGAACGCAAACACATCCTGACGGTCAGCGACAGGACAGGTTCTTACCATGGAATGCTTACAACGCGCCATTTGACGATCACGCTCCCTGACGGCACTACAAGACTGGTGGCCTATAGGGGTAGAAGACTAACGGTGGCGTGCGGAGGCCCGCGAAAACCATAAGAACAGATGGATCGAGGTCAACCGCACTTTGTCAGAACTGAAATTCCTTCACCGTCGGAAAGCGTGATGTGTCCGGGTCGTTCCGCTCGACAAATACGGCGTATGTACATCTTGGGCTTATCAAAGGCCTGCCCCTCGGAAAGAGCGTCATTCATTCTGGCGACGCATCGCTCGAGATAACCAATTACCCCGTTACCGGACCAGTCATTTCAGGTCCGTGGCAGGAGCCTTTCATCTGTCAGACAGATGACTTGAAGCTGCCGGATGGGTCGACGTTTGGTCCTCCGCTCGATCCGAATTGCTCGGCGAAGACGGTCGTGGATTATGTGTATCTTCCTATCGGAGAAAAGGCCTTCGAGCCGATTCGCGACCTTAAGTCTCTTCCGCCAGACATTGCAATGACCACTATCAGTACCCCGGAAGGCGGTACGATTCATCGTTCGAGTTGAAACAGGCACCATGGACCGGGTATCTACCAGAACGCCATCCTGCATGATCCCGATGTCGATGGCCTTCCAAGTCCTTTTGCTCCTCCGACTGGGTGGAACAGGAAGTTAATTGCAATCCACGGTTCAGGTTGTACAGGTGGTTGGTATGTGCAGGGCGCAACAAAATGCCAACCCAATGGGTGATTCAGCGATATCGATCTAGAAGGACACCTTGGCGGCAATTTGGAAAATCCTGGCGGCATTTGAGCCGGTGAGTTCACCGAAGTTTGAGCCAGGTAAGTTGAACGTTATAGCGGCATTGGACACGTTTGCTCCATTGTTACCGCTACTGAATGACGGATGGTTGAGCACGTTGTATGCCTCCAAGCGAAGGAGTAGATTGACTCTTTCACGGATCGGGAATATCCGGGAAATCTGAGCGTCATTCTGGAAGTAGATTGGATTGTAGAAGGAGTTTCTGCTGACCGTCCCCTGGGTCCCCGGTACCGTGTTCGCTGTGAAGGCATTTTGATTCAGATAGGAGCGGTCGGCGTACTTCGTTGTTATTCCTGTGTCGGAATAGATCTTCGTGCGGTTGTAAATCGGAACGCCGGGAACCAGGTTGGGGCGGTCGCCTCCATTGCCGGTGAATGACTGATCCACGTTCTGGGTGACGGTGAAGGGCGTACCACTCACAACGCGGACCAGCGGAGCAAGCTCCCAGTTGTTCACCAGATAGCCACCGATTCCATGGAGCGGGAACTTACTCTTGAGGACCATGTAGGTGTTGAAATTATGACGAATATCCGAACCGCAAGAACCGTAGTCCGCAGATGGATTGTTGGGATTAGAGAAAGTGCCGCCACTGATGTCACCCTGCGGATCGCCGTCGTTCAGGCACTTGGACCATGTGTAATTCGTCACGAGATTGAACGTCGTCGAAAAGCGGTGCTGCACCGTTACGGTTACGCCGTTGTAATTTCCATAGGCGTTGTTAGTCTCAATGAGCGAACCGCCATTTCCCCCGGAGTAAAAGTTTCCCTGGGCCGGATTGGCCTCGGTCAGAGCAAGGCGCGCCTGCTGGTTATTCAAGGCACCTGCGGTCTTCTGCGCTGCGGTCAGATTGGCGTTACTTACGGAACAAGGTGTTCCGATCGGTCCACCGCCGTTATTCACGTTGGCGTTTTTTGCATAAATCGCCGTCGCAATCAGCGGCGTAGTGACGACCGGCCCGCAACCGGTGCCACCCGGCCCCCAGACGCCCGGCGTGTAAACTGCAGGATTCAATTCTGTGCCAGCAAGCTGGTGCTGCGTACGGTTTCCGGTATAGAAGACCTGGAGGTTCCAGCCGTGTGGCAACTGCTGCTGCATGCTCGCGGTCCATTGCATGGTATTGGGCATCTTGTAGGTGGGCTGCAACACAATATATTGCGCCTGCTGCGGGAAAGTGAAACTCGCCGGGTTGAAGGGGAACGGGTCGACATCAGTGCCGCCCGTCTGGGCGCAACCGATGCCCGTGCCACCGGTAAGCCAGAGATCGCTCAAGCAGAACGCTCCTCCGGTGCTGTTCGGACCGACAATGACGGAGAACGGCGGGTTCTGCTGGACACGCTGCTGGACAAAGAAGTTGGGCTGGTCGTAAGCATACGCCGCACCCGCACGCACCACAGTCCTGCCGTTGCCCAAGAGATCGTATGCGACGGCGAAGTTCGGACTGAAGGCCAGGGCCGAATTCCCTGTGAAGCCAGGCTTTACACCCGGATCTCCATAGTAGAAGGTTCCAGCTGGCGCGTTGGGATACACAATGCTGTGCTTGTTCGCCAAAAACGCGGTCATGTCGAATACCGTTCCGCGGTGGAATACGTCGGTCGGGAAGTACAGCGGTGCCCAGCGAATTCCAGCAGTCACGGTCAACTGCTTCGTGGGGTGGAAGGTATCTTGCACATACAGCGTTGGAATCGATCCGCGTAGCGCATTCTGTTGCGGGAGGCTCTGATTGAAGTTGCTCAAGGCGCCCTCAAGAAGATCCAGATTGCCATTGCCGCCGCTAAAACTCCCGTTTACCGTGAGGTTACCGTTGGATTGGTAGCCGTTGTTGACGTTCAATTGGTTGCGCACGAACGCCCCGCCAAAGACGAACTGGTGCTTGCCGTGTATCCAGGTCACATCGTCGGCGATATCAACTGGGATATTGTCATTGATTGTGGCCAGCAAGTTGCTGCC
>CAZZYB010000122.1:0-3112 GCA_964658125.1 uncultured Acetobacteraceae bacterium
GAGCGCCGAATGGGTTTGGGTTGATTCAAGGGCCGGCGAATGCGATTGCTCCGGGGAAGCGGCCGCTGTCTTGTATGTCGCCGACGATTGTTTCGCGGAGTGGGAAGCTGCGGCTGGTGCTGGGGTCGCCGGGTGGGTCGACGATTATGACTACGGTGGTGAACGACTTAGTTAGCGTGCTGGATAATGGGCTGGATATTCAGGCGGCGGCGGATGCTCCGCGGTTTCATCATCAGTATCTGCCGGATGTTTTGCAGTTTGAGAAGAGCTTTCCGGTGGCGACTGTGGAGGCTATGAAGGCGGCGGGGTATGAGACGAAGCGGGAGGCGGAGTTTGATGAGAAGTCGCCCGGGACGTGGGGAGATAGTGAGTTGATTGCGGTCGATCCGAAGACGGGGCAGCTGTTGGGTGGGCAGGATTCGCGGCATCGGTTTGGGAAGGCCGCTGGATACTAGGGGCCAGGGTTTAGGGCCCAGGGTCCAGACGGCTAGAGGACAACGCAAAGGCGCTAAGGACGCGAAGGTTCGCGGAGAAGTGCGTTACCGGTTTAGAGTTTTGTCGATGGCGGCCTGGGCTAGCGGTTGCATGATGGCGTAGCCGGCGGTGTTGGGGTGGACGCCGTCTTTGCTTAGGCCGGCTTTCATGCCGCCGGTGGCGGGGTCGGCCATGGGGGTGTAGTAGTCGAGGTAGGTGAGGTGCTGCTGGGTGGCGTAGTCGGCCAGCCACTTGTTGAGGGCGATGATCTTGGGGGCGGGGTCCATGTTGGGCTTCCAGGGGAAGTCGGCTGCGGGCAGGACTGAGGCGAGGATGACGCGGATGTTGTTCGCGGCGGCGATCTCGCACATGGAGCGGAAGTTGTCGTGGATCATTTCGAGGGTTGAGGGGCCGGTGTTGCCGGCGATGTCGTTTACGCCGGCGAGGATGACGACGGCGGCGGGGTGGAGGTTGATGACGTCCTGGCGGAAGCGAACGAGCATTTGCGGCGTGGTTTGGCCGCTGATGCCGCGGTTGAGGTAGGGTTTGCCGGGGAAGAAGCTGCCGCCGTTGCGAGTCCAGGCGTCGGTGATGGAGTCGCCGTAGAAGACTACGCGGGTGGGCTCGGGGGCGGGGAGGGCGGCGTTGTCGGCGGCGTAGCGATGGAGCTCGGCCCAATCGGGGATGCTGCGCGCGGTGGGAGCTGGGGCGGGTACTGCCGCGGGCACGGGCGTGGATGGTAGTGCGGGCGTCTGCGCAGCGGCGAGGACCGGGGTGAGGGTGGCGAGCAGGAGGGCGGTTGCGTGGATCTTCATGGCTTCTCCGTGGGACGTTCCGATTTTAGGGTGTGGCGCATCCTAACGTCTTGGGTGAACGGGAACGATGCTGAAAGAAAGTACGTTGATCGCGCGGTGCTACGGGTCGGGCCTGCTCGTTATGTTGATGGCTGTGCTGGGGTGGGCGGGCCTTGCGAGGGCACAGGCGCCAGCGGATGTGCCGACCTTGCGAGTCCAGATATTGAGTGGCAAGACCGGGCGCCCGGTGGTGAATCAGAAGCTCATTTTGATTGGGGATGATGGTGTGGCGAAGGATGCACCGCGGCACCTGGGGGCGATGAAGACTGACGGTGAAGGGTATGTTTCGCTGCCCGATGGTGGGGCGCCGCTGGTGAATTTGCAGGTGCTGGTGGAGGCGCATCCGCCTTGTTCGAAAACGGGAAAGCGGACGTTTGAGGTGGTGAAGGTGAGGACGGCGGGGGTGGTGAGTGAGAACTCGTGTAAGCCTCGGATTACGCTGTTTCCGCAGGCGGGGACGCTCGTATTTTTTGTGCGGGATGAGACGTTTTTCGAGCGGATGCTGCGGTAGAGCGGTATAGAAAGCAACCGTAAAAGCGGCTCGAGGGTTGAACGGCGTGGGCGTTTTTGGTGATGCGGGTAGCATGGCAGGTCCTTCGGCTGCGCTCAGGATGACGAATTTGTGGTGGTGTTAGCGAGAACTGTCTGCAAAAGGCGGATGGTGGCGGCTATGGGGAGGCCTACTACGTTGAAGTAGTCGCCTTCGATGCGGGGGATCCAGCGGGCGGCGTAGCCCTGGATGCCGTAGGCTCCGGCCTTGTCGAGGGGGTCGCCTGAGGCGAGGTAGTGGGCGAGGTCGGGTTCCGTGATTTCGGAGAAGGTTACGTGGGTGGTTTCGATGTGGGTGAGCTGAGTTGTGCCGGTGACGATGGCGATGCCGGTGTGGACCTGGTGGGTTCGCGCGGAGAGTAGGCGGAGCATGCGTTCGGCGTCGGCTCGGTCGGTGGGTTTGTTCAGGATTTCGTTGTCGAGAACTACGGTGGTGTCGGCTCCGAGGATGGTGGCGTTGGGGTGGAGGGCCAGAATGGTCTGCGCTTTTTCAAAGGCGAGGCGCTGGACGTAGTTGTGCGGAGTTTCGTTGGTGTAGCGGGACTCGTCGATGTGGGCGGCGTGGACGTCGAAGCGCAGGCCGGCTTGGGTCAGGAGTTCGCGGCGGCGGGGGGAGGCGGAGGCGAGGATGAGCATTAGAGTGTAAAGGTTAGAGTGTAGGGAAAGGCGTCAGAGGTTGTGGTGGTTCAAAACAGCAGGTCTCTCCACTTCGGTCGAGATGACAGAGTTGTGGTGGTGCGCTAGAGGGATTCGACGGAGATGCGGGTCTGCATGGTGTGGGCTGTGTTGGGGGCTAGGGTGATGGCGTTTTCGGCGGCGTTGGCGGTTTCTATGCAGGCCATTTCGCGCCAGCCTTCGTCGGCCATGTCGGGCAGTTTGGCGAATAGGGTGGTCCAGGGGTTCCAGATGACGGTGGTTTTGGAGTTTTGCTTGGAGACGATGATGCGGCGGAGGAGGATGGGGTCTTCGAGCGTTACCGCGGCCTCGGTGTTGAGGTAGGGGCGGTCGGTTTCGGCGGTGAAGGTGATGACGGGATCGGTCTGGAGTTTGCGGGTGAAGTTGTCGGTCTTGTCGAGGTACTCGGTGTTGGCGAGACCGGTGATTCGGACCTGCTCGGCGTGGCCTACGGTGAAGTAGGTGTGGAGGGCTTCTTCGAAGTGGAGCAGCTGACCGGCTTCGTTGGCTACGGTGAGGCGGAGGGTGAGGGTTTCGCCGAGGATGATTTCGTAGGCGAG
>CAZZYB010000122.1:3122-5368 GCA_964658125.1 uncultured Acetobacteraceae bacterium
AGGCGAGCTGGAAGTTGTCGAAGCCGAGGGCGCGCGAGGCTTCGGAGGGGCCGAGGGTGAGGGTCAGGTGGAGGTTGTCGCCGGAGAGGGCGGTGAAGGCGAGTTGCCAGGGTTCGGTGCGGGCGAAGCCGTGGGAGGGGCCGTCGGTGCGTGGGTTGCCGGGGGTGGCGGTGCGGGCTCCGAACCAGGGGAAGATGAGGGGGACTCCGCCACGGATGGCCTTGCCGGGCGCGAAGATGGAGCGCTCGCTGAGGAAGAGGACGGGGCCGTGGCCGGCGGGCTGCCATTGGGTGAGGTGCGCGCCCTGGAGGTAGAGCTCGGCTGTGCAGGCGGGCGTGGTGACGCGGGCGCGGATGAGGCCGGCGTCGGTTTCGTCGAAGGCGAGGATGCCGGTGAGGGCGAAGGTGTCGTTGAGGGTCTGGATGTCCATTGCGGTTTCAAGTGTATGCCGTGCGAGGTTGAGGGCGGGGAAAGAATGGGTCGACTACGGGTTTCGGGTTATGAGTTTCGAGTTACGAGTCTTGAGTGCATCTCAAGAGTCTGAGGTGCTGGGATGGTTGAGGCGGTGTTGTGCGATATCGATGGGACGCTGGTGCAGAGCAACTGGCTTCATGCGGAGGCGTGGCAGGTGGCGTTTGCGGGGATGGGGATTGAGTTGGAGCTGGAGGATATTCGGCGGCAGATTGGGAAGGGCGGGGATGAGCTGATGCCGGTGTTTGTGCCGTGGTGGAAGCGGGAGCATGTGAAGGAGCCGTTGGAGGCTTATCGGAAGTTTGTGTTCCAGCACGACTACATGCACAAGGTGAAGCCGCTGCCGATGGCGAAGGAGTTTTTGGATCGGTGTAAGGGGGCGGGGATCGAGGTGGCGCTGGCTAGTTCGGCTAGTAAGGAGGATTTGCTGACTTACAAGAAGCTGCTGGGGGTGGACGAGATTGTGGATGAGGAGACGAGTGCGGATGATGCGAAGAAGTCGAAGCCGCATCCCGATATTTTTGATGCGGCGCTGCGGCGGTTGAAGCGGCGGGCGGTGAACTGTATCGCGCTGGGCGATACGCCTTATGACGCGGAGGCGGCGGGTAAGGCTGGCTTACGGACGATTGGGGTCACCACGGGTGGATGGACTCGCGAGGAGTTGATCGCGGCTGGGTGTGTTGAGGTGTATGAGAGTGTCGCGGAGTTGCTGGAGCGGTTTGACGAGAGTGCGATTGTGCGGGAGGGTTTGCGGTAGGGGGGCGGCTATAGAGGGTCGGTGGGTGGAGTGGCGAGGGGAAGTTCGCCGGTGTTGCGCTGGCCGGTGGGGCAGAAGGTTAAGAGGGGGCAGGGTTTGCACTGGGGGTCGGAGAAGGTGCAGAGGGTTTGGGCGTGGAGCTTGATGAGGGAGTGATGCTCGTCGAGCATGGCGGCGTCCCAGGTTTCGGGGACGAAGCGCATGAGGCGCTGCTCGGTGGTGGCGGCGTCGGCGCGGGGGACTACGCAGAGGCGCTGGATGACGCGGAGGTGGTTGGCGTCGACCGTGAGCGCGCGGCGGCGGAGGGTGGAGAAGTTGACTACGGCGGCGCTGGTGTTGGGGCCTACTCCGGGAAACTGTTCGAGCCAAGCGCGGATTTTGGCGGTCTTGTAGCGGGCGAGGAAGTCCAGCGTGAGAGAGCCGTAGCGGGCGGTGATGCCTTGCAGGGTGAGCTTGAGGTGCGGCGCTTTTTGTTCCGGGAAAGTGACGATCGAGATGGCGTGCTCGATCTCCGTAACGGTGGCATCGCGGACGGATTCCCAATGGCCGGGGCCGGCGTTGAAGCGACGCTCGAGGTCGCGCATGACCTGGTGCGAGGTGGGGGTTTTGGTGCGGGAGCTTAGGAGCGAGTAGATGAGCTGGGTGAGAGGGTCCCATAGCTCGCGGGCAGGGGGTTTGCCGTAGTGCTTAAGGAGGAGGCGGTGGATGTGGGGGAGCTTGTCGGCCTGCTCGGGGGTGAGGGGGCGGTGGAGGGGATCGGGTTCGGGAGCCAGGTCGGGGAAGAGTACCGGGCTGGTGGGTTCGGTGGCTGTGGTTTCTGCCATTTTGGGTAATTGGATGCGTGGAGCAGCGATTCGCTTCCGTGCGTGTTTTCGATTTTATAGGAGTGGTTTGGCGTTGGAGCGGGCAGCAAAATGCGGCTCCGGTATTGCGCGGGGCCGCATTTATCTGCGTGGGGGGGTGGACTCAGGCTTGCTTTAGTTCGGAGACGAGCGAGCCGACGGTCGCGCCGTGGAAC
>CAZZYB010000122.1:5378-9403 GCA_964658125.1 uncultured Acetobacteraceae bacterium
CTCCGCGGCGCAGCATGAGGATGGCGGTGGCGACTCCCGAGAGAACGGTGGTCCAGAAGAATATCTTGCGCATGGGTGGTGATGCTCCTGCTCAGAATTGGCGTTCGGGCGTGCTGAATTCTTAGGATGCAGGTTGCGTGCGAAGGTTACCGAGGGCAATGCGGGGGGAACCGAGTTGAGCCGGCGAGATGGAGTGGCGAGATTCAGGGCACTATTCTCCGGCAATGAGAACCCGGGCAACTGTGGAGTATAGTGTGGATTGGAGCCCACAAAGATGGAAACGGTTCAGGTTGTGCTGGACAAGGAGTTGCTACAGGCGACGGACAAAGCTGCTCGGCAGACGAAGCAGAACCGGTCGGCATTGGTGAGGGATGCGTTGCGGCAGCATTTGAGAGCGCTGGAGATTCGCGCGAAGGAAGAGCGTGATCGCGCAGGCTATGCCAAGCAACCTCAGGGAGAAGAAGACTTCATCTGGGAAGCGGAGGCCGTGTGGCCGGACGATTAGCTCGCGGCGACATACGCCTCTATACCTTTGAAAAGCCTGATAAGAAAAGACCGGTCGTTTTGCTCACGCGCGACACCGCGATCGATTATCTGTCGCGAGTGACGATCGCTCCGATCACTTCGTCAATTCGCGGTGTGCCATCTGAAATAGTTCTTGATGAAAGGGACGGCATGAAGGCCGTCTGCGCGGTCAATCTACACAATGTCGTCACGGTTCCGCGGGACCACATCGGTAAATGGGTCGGGCAGCTAAGTGAGGAGCGGATGAAGCAACTCTGCTCTGCGCTTCGATTCTCATTGGGTTGCGACTAGCAGCTTTACTGATTGCGCGTAATGCCGAGGTGGGGGCCGTTGGCGTCGATGTAGCCCCAGGCCATCCGGGGAGTGTTGTGGGCTATGCCTAGCTGACCGTTGGGGCCGAGCAGGATGAGGCCGCCGTGTCCGCCGAGACGCTGGTAGAGGTAGGCAATGGCTTCGGTTGCGGCTTGTTGCGGAGTGGCGCCGGACGCTACCCGGTCTACTGCCCATTTGCCGAGAACGAGCTTCATGATCGGTTCGCCCCACCCGGTTAGGGAGACCGCGGCGGAGAGGTTGTCGGCGTAACATCCGCAGCCGATGAGGGAGCTGTCGCCTACGCGGCCGGGGGCTTTCGAGAGGGTGCCGCCGGTGGAGGTGGCCGCGGCCAGGTTGCCGTATTGGTCGAGGGCTACGGCGCCTACGGTGTCGTGGGAGTTTTGGGTGGGGTCGTCGCTCCCATCAAAAAGCAGGTCCTTCGCTTCGCTCAGGATGACATGTTCGTTTTGTTTTTCTTCTGCGGTCGGGGTGGTGAATTCGGAGTTGCCGCTGAAGGTGGTGTCGAGGCCCCCGGCGGCTTCTAGCTCGTGGAATTTTGTTAGGCGGTCTAGTTCGCGGGGGACGATCAGGTCGGCGTTGTCGATGAGAGGCATACCGTGCTGGTGGGCGAAATCCTCGGCTCCTGGACCTACGAAATAGACGTGGGGTGATTTGTCCAGGACGAGACGGGCGGCCTGGATGGGGTTGCGGAGGCGTTCGACGCAGGCTACGCCTCCGGTGCGGAGGTTTTCGCCGTTCATGAGGAGGGCGTCCAGCTGGACACGGCCGTCGCGGGTGAGGAAGGAGCCGCGGCCGGCGTCGAATGTGTCGTCGTCTTCCATGACGGTGACGGCGGCTTCTACCGCGTCGACGGAGGTGCCACCGCGCTGGAGGACAGCCCAGCCCGCGGCGAGAGAGTTGGCGATGCCGCGCTGGTGGGCTTCAACGGCGTCGTCGGGCATGGCCCAGGCGCCGCCATGGATGAGGAGGATGGGTTGGGATTGGCGGTCGGGGGTCACTGAAGGATTGTCTCTCATTTGAGAGAGTGCGCGTTTATTCGTGGCGCGGAGGAGAGAGGCCGATGGCAGCGGCCATCGCTATGAAGCGCGGGTCGCTGTGCAGCGAAGGGAGAAGCGGGTCCATCACGAGGGCGATTACGGAGGGATCGCGGCGGGCGATGAGTTGCTCGAGGTCGCGGAGACTGGCTTCCTTTTGACCGAGGAGCGCTTCGGCGTCGGCCATGGCGTAGGTGCGGTCGTTGATGGCGGGGTGGTTGCGCTCTTCTTCGGCGAGCAGGGCGCGCCACATGGCGGGAGCGCCGCCGGATCGGAAGGCGGGTTCGAGTTCGTCGAGAACTTTGATTCCTGCAGCGTCGTGGCGGAGAGTGGCAAAGCGGCGAACCTCGTCGAGATAGCGGGGGAGGTCACGCGGCTCTACGAGACTGATGCTGGCGAGATTGCGGTGCGGTGAGGCGGAGTTGGGGTCTTCGTTGACGACTTCCTGAAGAAGGTCGGCGGCTTCGTTGCGGTGGCCGCTGAGACCGAGAGCCAGGGCGCGATCACTGAGGATGGCCGAGGAGGTCGGCTGGAGACGCTGGGCGATGTCGAGCTGCGCGAGCGACTCGGAGAAGCGCGCCTGGTGGGTGAGCATGGAGGCGTACCAGTGATGAGCGAGGGCCGAGGCGGGATCAAGCGAGATGGCAGTGCGGAATTCGTGTTCGGCTGCGGTGGGGTTCCAGTCGGAGAAGAACTCGACGAAGCCGAGGGAGGCGTGGGCTTCAGAGAGATTGGGGTCGAGAGCGATGTCGCGTTGGGCGGCGACTTTGGCCTTGGCGTAGGCCTCGGCCTGCGGCATGACGGAGTACTCGCGGATGAGGTTGTAGGTTTGCGCGAGGCCCGCGTACGCGGGAGCGTAGCCGGGGTCTTTGTCGGCGGCCTGCTGGAAGCATTGCAGGGCGCGGTTGAGGGTTTCGGGGGTGCGCTGCTCGTAGAAATAGATGCCGCGCAGGTAGAGGGCGTCGACGCCAGGCTGCTTGGAGCTGTACTTTACCTGACGGGCGGGAGCAGATGGTGGAATTTCGAGAAGAGGCTGGCGATGACGGTAATGGTTCAGCGCGAACGGCACAGCGGGCAGGGCTGCAAAGAACAGGATGAAAGCCGCGGCGATCGTCCACTGCCGGCGGTGATGAATGGTGGGCGCGAGCGGAGGGGGCGCGGGAAGTTCGAGGTCGGGAGCGGGCGGAATATCGTCGAAAGTGTCAACGGGGACCGCATTGGAGAGCCACTGGTCCAGCTCGGGAATGAGGGCATAGACGTTGGCGCGGCCTTCTCCAGGCATGCGGCGGACCGGCAGACTACGCTGTTTTTCCCACCGCTTTACGGTTCGAACGTCGCGAGAGACGTAGGCTGCGATTTCCTTCCAGCCCTGGAGAATGTCCTTCTTGGCCGCTGTCACGTAACCCTCTAAAACTGTGTGCTTGTCTAGTGGACATTCTACGCATAGGGAGGGGTCGCAGATGTACAGCTGCTGACAAGAGGACAAGAGAGGGCAAAACGGGGCGAAGTGTTCGCAGGGTACGCGGTTCAGGCCTGGGCGAGGTAGATGAAGCGGAGGAGGAAGAGGGCGGCGAGCGTGTAGAGCATCCAGTGCTGGCGGCGGGCACGGCCGGTGCAAAGCTCGATGGCGGCGAAGCTGATGATGCCGAAGGAGAGGCCGGTGGCGATCGAGTAGGTCAGCGGGATGGTGACGATGGTGAGGAAGGAGGGGATGGCGACGCGGGGGTCTTCCCAATCGATGCGCGCGGCGCTTGCGACCATGAGGGCTCCGACGAGGATGAGAGCGGGAGCGGTGGCGAAGTTGGGGATCGCACCGACGATAGGCGCTATGAAGATTGCCGCCAGGAATAAAAGGCCGGTGGTGATGGCGGTGACTCCGGTACGTCCTCCCGCGGCTACACCGGCAGAGCTTTCTATGTAGCTGGTGACGGTGGAGGTTCCGGCGAGCGCGCCGAAGATGGTGGCTGTGGCGTCGGCGAAGAAGATGCGATTGAGACGGGGGATGGTGTGGTCGGGAGCTATCAGGTTGGCGCGCTGGGTGACGGCGACCAAGGTGCCGATGTTGTCGAAGAGGTCGACGAAGAGGAAGACGAAGACGATTTCGAAGAGATGCATGTGGAGGGCGCCGCGGAG